>SCSX01000060.1 GCA_004297825.1 Spirochaetota bacterium | reverse complement strand
TGGACGCCTTTGTCCCGGAGGATACGGAATGCTTCGCACTTCTATAAACATGAGCCACATCGTCTTCGTGAATATCGCCCTTGCGGCGGCAAAGCTTAAAACAAGCCGCCAGGCTGTCGTCATAATGCTCCTGAAACGCGTTCTGCGCGATATTGACCGGTTTCAGGGAGGGTTTACTCTGGTGAGGTATCAGCCCCGTGATCCCTGGAAGAGGTGGCATTGTTTTCCGATTCGCTATAGGAAGAATGAGAATGAGTTCGCGTCGGATTTCCGTAAATTGAGCCGGTTCTCGGTCTCGCATCTGGTTGCCATCGCGACGAAGCGCTACCTGCACGAGTTGCTGTGCGATTCAGCCGGAAGGCATAATTATGTTCGGTTCCCCCATTATGCCATCGGCCAAAGGAGCGCAGGGGGCATTCTGTGCTGGGAATTCTACTGGGGGGACACCGAAAACCACCCCACAAGAGCTTCACCCACCAAAATACTCCGCCGCACCTCCTCGCGTTAATCATCACACACCCGCACGCACGCCACATCAGAGGCGAGGTATGCCCATTTACGCCCATCTCCCCGGAAAATGATTCACACTCCGTCACGCGGCGCCGATAATTCCCTTGATTTTTCACGCCGGAATGATATCAATGCGCTCATGCTCACACGCGGGGCGCCGTAAGGGCGCCCCGCGAAGACGCCGGTTCACGAGGATGGACGCCATGCTGCACACATCGCTCTGCGAGCGCCTTTCAATACGCTACCCCATCATCCTCGCGGGCATGGCCTATGCCGGCGACCATGCGCTTGCCGCGGCGGTAAGCCGTGCGGGGGGCCTCGGGGTAATCGGGTCCGGTAACCTTTCCCCGGACGAGCTCGCCGCCGCGATTGCGGCGTATTACCGCGAGACGAGCGTCCCCCCCGGGGTGAACGTGTTCCTCAAGGACCCCGAGTCTCCCGCCAAGGCCGCGCGCGCGTGCGCCATGGGGATCGGCGCGCTCTTCACGGGGATCGGGAACCCCGCCGCGGTCGTGCATTATGCGAAAGACGCGGGCATCCCGCTCATCCCCACTGTCGCGACGGTGCGACACGCGCTCTCATCCCTCGCGGCCGGGGCCGACCTCCTGGTCGCGGAGGGACAGGAGGGAGGCGGCCACATAGGCTCCATAGGCACGATGCCCCTTATCGCGCAGGTGCGCGCGGCGGTGGGGGACCGCGTGCCGGTGATTGCCGCGGGGGGGATAGGCGACGGGACCCAGCTCGCCGCGTGCCTCATGATGGGCGCCGTGGGCGTCATGATGGGAACGCGTTTTCTGGCCGCGCACGAATGCCCGGTGCACGACGACCTCAAGGATTCCCTTGTCGCATGCGGAATAGATTCCACGACGGTTACGGGAAACTTCACCGGCTTCCCCATGCGCTGCCTCGCGAACGATTTCACCCGCGCATTCCAAGAGATGGAGAAAGCCACGCCAAGCCTGGAATTGCTCCTCTTCGGGAAAGGAAAGATCGCCGAGGGGCTCATAGGCGGCGACGTGCGGAACGGCTCCTGCCCCGTAGGCCAGGTCGTGGGCCAGATCACCTGCAGGGAGTCCGCGGGGGAGATAATCGAGCGCGTGGTCCGGGAGGCCGGCACGGTCACGGAACATGTGGTGCGAAACGGAGGCTTCAACCGCTGGGAAGGCGGGTCCATTCCCGCTTGCTGATATGACTCATTGCGATTCCTGCCCCATCGAGGAAAAGATACACACCTGCTGCGCCCGGTTTCCCCTTTCGGGTATGCGCGTTCCGCTGGCGCTCGAGGACGGCAGGGCGGTCCAGGCATGCCCCGAACTGGACGCGGCGGGCCGATGCCGCACCTATCGGTCCCGACCGCCGGGATGCGCATCGTTCTACTGCGAGCGCTGCGAAAACGCCGACCGGCGCATCGGCCCCCCGCCCAAAAAAGAATAACCACGCTTTTCCAGTCACGGGCCTTGAACAATCGCGGGGCCGCGCTATTATTTAATCAAGAAACTCCCCGCATGCCGCGCCCGGTGCGCGCGGTCTCTTCCGTGCGCCCTTCCCCTGCCCCCGCAGGGAGTGAATTTTTATTCAACAAAAATATATTTATTATTGACTATGCCAATTATTATTAAAGATTTGGTCCAGTATATCGCTTTTTTAAAAGCTAACACACGGATGTAATTTGTAATACAAGCTGGCATGTACCGCAGCATACTGCAAAGGGGGCCGGATATGGGAAAATTCAGCTACAACCAGGAAGCGCTCAAGAACCTGAACATCCAGGACACGTCGATCCTGGACCGCCTGGTCGATTCCGAATCTGCGCGAAAGGCGCACTTGACGAAGGACCATTCTCAGCGCGACAAGCGGATCTCGCTCAAGGAGGCCGTCGCGGAATACGTCAAGGACGGCGATATCTGCACCGACGCCGGCTTCGCCTACGTGCGCACCTCGCACCAGTCGTATTTCGAGATGATGCGGCAGGGCAAGAAGGACCTTCAGTTTATCGGATCGCCCAACACGAACCACACCTACATGATCAACACCGGGACCTGCAAGTATTCGCACAATTCCTACGTGGGCGCCGAGATGCGCGGCACCGACCGCAACTACTCGCGCCAGCTCAAGGAGGGCCGCGTCACCATACTCTCCGAGTGGAGCCACGGCTCCATGGCTCAGGGCTTCAAGGCGGCGCAGCTTGGGCTCCCGGGCGTGTTCAGCAAGCAGCTCCTGGGCTCCGATATCGTGCGCCACAACCCGTACGTCAAGGTGATGCAGAACCCCGCGCGCGACGACCATGATCCCTGCGTATTCATACCCGCGCTCTATCCCGACGTGACCATCATCCACGTCCAGGCCGCCGACAAGTGCGGCAACGCGCGCATCTACGGCCCCGTGGTCAACGATGCCGCGCTCGCCGCGTCCGCGCGCAAGGTGATCATCACCGCCGAGGAGATCGTCCCCGAGGCCGAGCTCCGGTACAACAACAAAGGCGTGGTGATTCCCTTCATGTACGTAGACGCCGTGGTCGAGCTTCCCTTCGGGGCGGTGCCGGGCAACATGCCGGGCCATTACTACTGGTCGCGCCAGTGGTGGGAAAAATTTTTACGATTGGGCACGAAGAGCGAGGAGAACATGCGCACGTTCCTGGATGAGTGGGTCTTCGGGTGCAGGGACCAGTTCGATTTCGTCGAGAAGCTGGGCGGCGCAAAGTGGATCGCGTCGGCGAAGCGCCTCACCAAAACGGCCGAGTACGAAAACGAGGACGAGGGCTTCGACTTCTCGTACACGCCCTTTACCGTTGATAAAGATCCCGGCATCTACTATTAAAATCGGAGGAGAAACCATGACTGCAATGAAACCGGCAAACCCGCTTGAAATGGTCGCGTTCGTACTCTCGCAGCAGATAAAGGACCACCAGATCGTCTACGTGGGGACTGGCCTTCCCATGGTCGCCGCGATACTCGCGCGGAAAACCCACGCACCCAACATTACCCTCGTGTACGAATCGGGCGGACAGAACCCGATCGCGGGCGATATGCCCTGGTCGGTGGGGGACCCCTTCACCTGGAGAAAATCGCCCATCATCCAGGAGATGTCCTACTCCTTCGCGCAAGCCGGAAACGGGTACGTGGATATCGGCTTTCTGGGATTCGCACAGATAGACATGTACGGCAATATCAACACCCATATGATAGGCGACAACTTCCTGAAACCCAAGTCCAGGCTCACCGGCTCCGGGGGAAACAATGACCTCTCCTCGCTCACCGAGAACATGGTGCTCGTGGGGATCCAGAACCCGGACAAGTTCGTGAAGAAGGTGGACTTCATCACGAGCGTGGGGCACCTCACCGGCGAGGACTCGCGCAAGAAGGCAGGCCTCCTGGGCAACGGCCCCATCGCCGTCGTGACGAACGCCGGGGTATACGATTTTCACCCGCAGTCGAAGCGCATGCGCGTGAAGTCGCTCCACCTGGGCGTATCCTTCGACCTCGCCCAGATGGCCACCGGCTTCGAGCTCCTGAAGCCCGAGGCGGAGGACATCCCGGTCACGCCGTCACCCACACCGGAGGTGCTCGAAACATTGCGCACGAAGGTGGACCCGCACGGGGTGTTCACGAGCATTCCGGGGATGTAATTTTTTTCACGAAGGCGCGGATATGCATCCGCGCCTTTCTTTATTCCGCAATATGTCTTTCCCTCTTCTTACCACGCATGGTAGTGGACCTTGCCTTCATCGTACCTGGTCTTATAGGTTTGAGCGGCCGCGGGATGACCGATTGGCGTGAACGAAAACGGCACGACATGATCGGGAAGATTGAGGAGTTTCGAGACGGCCTGCCTCATGTCGGGGAACACCGTCGTCCAAACGGAGCCCAGCCCCTTCGCGTGGACCGCAAGCAGGATGTTCTGGGTCGCGGCAGAACAGTCCTGGATGTAGTAATCCTCGCGCGAAGCGCTCGTATCGCCGCACACGAGTATTCCCCGTGCGGCCCCCTCAGGGGTGTTCGTGTTGATTTTCAAAAACTCATCGAGTGACTCCCCGGCCAGGACGACGAAATGCCATGCCTGCTCATTCATCGCGGAGGGAGCGTTCATGGCTGCCTCCAGTATCTCCCTGATATCGGTATCCGACACCTCACCCGATTTGAACTTCCTTACGCTCCTGCGGCTGTTTAATAGTGAAATCATGTAATCCTCCAAACAGATATAATACTCCTTTCCTGATCGAAACTGCACCTGCGGAGATATTTTTATATCTCCCCCTGTTGATTAATTTGAAAAATCTTATTGATTATATTCCCCATGGGATAGAATTGGGTTAATATGAACGATTGGTATTCAACTAACCATTATTCATTATCTATCGTTTATATAGTTACTTACTTTTTGTCAATGATAATTAATTAAAAATATGAAAAAACCGATTCAGCCGAATTCGCTATGCCCCCTGTTCGAGGCCGCGTTCGAGATCCTGGGAAAAAAATGGACGGGGCTTATCCTGCGGGTACTTTCCGACGGGCCCAAGAGGTTTGGCGATCTTTCCGGCACGATCTGCAACATGAGCGATCGGATGCTCATCGAAAGGTTGAAGGAACTGGAGACCCTGAACATCGTCAAGAGAAGGATTTACGAGGAATTCCCGGTAAGGATCGAATACGAGCTCACGGAAAAGGGAAAGGCGTTCAAACCGGTGCTGGACGAAATACAGAAATGGGCGTCCGAATGGTGTAGTTGAAATACTGCGGAAGTTCATGGCTTTAAGGTTAAGCCATTAGAAGGCCTCCCTACCTCACGAACCCCCCAAACAGCATCCTCCTCCAATAGTTCCCGATAACCACGCCCTCGACCTTCGCGATGACCGCGGACTTCTCTATTTCATCGAAACAATTTTCCTCGAGACGATTATCGCACGCGAGAAGGTAGCGACCCCCGGGGAGCTCGCGCATGTTCTTCGCATCGGGCGCGGCGCTCATGGATTCCGGTTTCGCGTAGACGGCGTAGCGCCGCCCCCCGTTCGATTCGTAGAAGAGCGTCTCGCCGTTCACGACGCCAAGCGCCTCCGCCTGATCGTCCGAGAGCACCCCCGCGGGAAGGGCCGCGCCGTTCACCTGGACCGAGCCCTCGCGCGCGCGCACCGTGTCCCCGGGGAGCGCGACGACCCTGCCCATGCGCGTCGCCCCTCCGCGTTCGACAAGCACCACGTCGCCGGGGACCAGTGTCTTCCCCCTGTACCAGGACACGAGCACCGTCTCGCCCTGCGCGAACGAGGGTTCCATGCGGGAATCCTCCGCCCGCGCGAGCCCGAGCAGGGGAACAAGGCTCGCGAGGGACAGTCCCGTGAGAAGCCACGAGGCGAATCCGAACGCCAGGTACCACGGCACGCGATGATAGCGCGCGAGGGGGACCGATTCTCTTCTCGCCGCGCACCATGCCGCCTCCACGATCGACGCGAGCGCGACGACGGCGCTCAACGCCAGCAGGGCCGCGACCGGGCGGACGAGGCTCCCCTCTCCGCCCGAAAACATCGTCACCGGGATGAGCGCGACAGCCATGACGCGCAGGAGAAGGAACGCCGCCCCGCGTGCGAGCTCGCCGTTGTACATCTGACCCAGTCCCGTCGCGGCGAGGGAAAGCGCGAGCGCGGCGAACGCGCTTCGCTCCTTCATGTGTTCCGCCGAGATGATGCCCTTCTTCATGGGATGAGTTCCGTTAGCCGATGCGCTAGAGGTAGGACTCTATGAAATCGCGCACTTTATCTTTTCCTGTAAAAACGCCGAAGTGCCCCTCGCACAGTATATCCGCATCCAGCGCGAGCATGTACTCGAGCGATTTCACGTAGTCCCCCCGATTCGACCGCAGGGTCCCGTTGAGCGGACCGTGCACGTCCTGCCCGAAAAGTACAAGCTTCCCGTCCGATACCATCGTGAGGATCGCGGAACCGGGCGAGTGCCCGGGGGCATGGTGAAAGGTGACCTGTATCCCCCCGATGACGAATTCGCGGACCTCCTCCGTGACCTTGATGTCGATCCCGAACGGCTCCATGTGGGTGCCGTACCAGGAGGCCGCGGTCACGCGCGAGTCGCCCATCTCAAGGAATTCCGCGTCCAGCTCGTGCGCGACGATCGCGCACCCGGTCGCCCCGCGCATCCGGTCCGCGCCGCCCGTGTGGTCGTAATGGCAGTGCGTGAGAAAGAGATGACCGATTTCGTTCGGCTTCACCCCGGCCGCGGCGATGTTCTTCAACACGCGGTCGTGCGATTCTCCCGTCCCGGCGTCCACGAGCGCGGCGCCGCCGTCACCCTTGATGAGGTAGATCGCCGCGTCGGAGCCTGCGGATTCGCCCGCTCCCCCGACCAGGTGGACCTGTGAGAGTATCTTCATTGCCTCACTCTTTCCCATGCCGACCCGGCTGTCAATTCTTTCACAGGCTCACCCGGGATCCGGGGATTCCCGCGGGCTTCGCGCGATCAATCCGCTTTATGTTTCGTCTTCATCAGTTCATGGGCACGCGGCGTATGATTTCATCTACCGGTATCTCGACGATTCCGTCCCCGGTATCGAGGCGGAGCTTCTTCTCCTCCTGTCCGACCACGCTTCCGGCGATCTGGGAACCGTCACGCAGGTGCACCATCGTGAGCGGCATCCCCTTCTTCCTGAGCCTGTCCAGAGGCGAAACCGCGGAATCCCCGTCGGACGCGGCCAGGAGCGTGTCGATCTCCGCCTCCCGCGTCCTGATTCCCTCGCTTACGGCCGTCAATTCGCCGGCCGACATGCTCCGCGCGTTGCGCTGGTAGGGATAGAGCGACTGCCTCCGCAGCATGAGCATCTCCTTTTCGCCCAGGGCGTATTCCTTCACCTCGCCCGCTGCGCCCACGGTCAGCCCTTTTCCCTTCGCAACCTCGGCCGACGAGACGGGCGTCGCCACGCCGACGACCCCCTCCATCACCATGATGCTTTTTTCCCGCTCGCTCGAGACCGCGAGGAACTCGGTGCCGCGTACGGCAGCCGTATAGCTGTGGGTCTTTACGCGGTAGGACTGGCCCGCCCCGCGCTTCAGGAGCTTGGAGTATATCGATCCCCGGTCGAGCGCGAGCTCGGTGTCGCCGCGTCCGTCGATCGCGCCGAACGTGAACCGGGAGCTTTCATTAACCCTGACGGTCCCGAGCTCGTCCACCTGGAGGACGGCGACGCCGCCCGGGCCCGTGAGCACGGATGCCCCCGCGGTAATATCGGACCCCAGGGCGAGTCGCGACTCCGTACCCCCCTGTTCGACGCGCACATCTCCGGCGACGAATACCACGCGCGCGAGAAGCGGACTGGTCCCGTTCGTAAACGGGAGGCGCAATCCGGGTATGCCGGTGAGAATGAGTACGCCGGTCACGGCCGCCACGACGGCCATGGAAAGGGCGAGCGCGGCCTTCCTGTTCATCATGTAAAATGGTCCAAACACCGCGTGCAACAGCCCCGCGGGTCGCAGTTCCGGCCTTGAGGCGCGGATTGTCCCGTACACCTTGCGCTTCGATTCGAGCAGGCGCTTCCTCATCTCCGGGGCGATCTCGCGCCGGAAATCATATTTTTTCAACAACGCGATGATAGCGGAATCGTGTGTCATAGGAGCTCCTCGATGGATGATATTCCCCGCTTTCTCAGGGCATCGGCGATACCGCATGTCGCTTTCTCGAAACCGTACCTGGCCTGCCGATAGGTGATATCCATGTGTTCGGCCGCCTGGGCAACGGTGAACCCGCCCACCGCGACCAGGTCGAAGACCGCCCGGTCCCTTTCGTCGGAAAAAGTGCCGGGCGCATCCAGCACCTCCTCGATGAGTATCCGCGTATCGCGGAATCCGTTCACGTAGGCCGCCGCGCTCTCCTCGACCATCTGCGTGATATCCTCGGGGCTGCGTCCCTTCGCCCGGTAATAGTCGACGATCCTGTTCCTCATGGTACCGTAGAGCCAGGCACGCACGTTTCGAACGCCGTCCATCGCGTCGAACAGGCCCAGGAATATTTCCTGGCAGATATCCTCGCTCTCCTGGTAGTTCCCCGTCCGGCTGAACACCGCGGTGAAAATGGCCGAAAAATACATGTCGTAGGCCCCATTGAACCTGCTCTTCCTGCTTTCGACGGTAATCGTTTCCAACTTCCCACCCCTGTAGTCGTCGCTCCCGGCGACATTTGACAAAAAATTCCTCTTCTTCGCCAAAATTTCAACTAGTTTATGCGTGCGCGATCCGGTCTGCCGTGGGGGGTAAGCGCGCTCGGTTTCCCCCCACGGATTTTGGTGGACCGATATTGACTATTTTAGTATTTTATACTATATTGCAATTGAAAGTTGAAGCGTACCCCTGTGTGGAGGAAACCGATGAATAGCGAAGTTCTGGCGAGCACCTTTTGCACCGCCCAATCGTGCGGATATTATCGTCACTCGCAATCGATATTCGATGAACCGCTGAAAAGAAGCAATTCGTCCCAGGACAAGATCTATACGTTCAAGACAATGCTCGGGATGTATTAAGAGAGAAGCTCCGTACGTTGAGAGATTGGCCCTCACCTGCGGTGAGGGCCTTTATTTTTCGACCGATCCGGAAGCGTGATGAGCGCACACCGGTATATCGCCCGCCCTCACTTCCCGCTTGACACGGGGCATTCATCGGGGAATTTGACTGCTGGAATCCTTCGCCGGGGCAGCGTTTTACATGTTCGGTAAAGTAATACCCGCCGGACAATGCTTTCTGACGGCGACAGGAAATGACCGTTCCGTCAGCGCGCCGATCACCGCATACAGTCGGCGCGTTTTTCCGGAATTTTTGAAATCCCGGAAAAGGGGCGCTAGTTTTTTCCCGAGGAAAGATTATGACAGAAGAGGTTTATACGGAATTCGTCCAGGACCACCTCGATGAAATCGTGGACAAGGTCCTGGAACTCGATAAGTTCGATTATTCCGATATCGCGAGGATGAAATACGAGCTCACCCACGGCATCGTGCTCAGGAAGAAAATGCCCATCGTCCCCATCGACGAGGTGAAGAGCCTTCTCGTCGGGTACGTGGCCATACGCTTCATAGAAGAGCGCCTGGATTACGTCTTTTAAGCCCGGCACCCCGCCAGGGGCCCGGCGTCAGCGCGCCGCCGAGCGTTTTGCCACCATCAGGTTCGTACCCTGCGGATGGAGGCGGAACCCGTAGCAGATTCCAAAGGGCACGGGCTTCACGGTTTTATCGGTCGCATAACGCTGCGCGAGATCGGTCTGGTACGCCCAGGCCGGGAATACCCCGAGTATCCCCATGTAATTGCCGTACATCCGCGTCGTCCACTCCTGGCCCGTGAAATACTTATACGGGACCCCGGAATCGGACTGGAAAATATATTTGGATTTGTTCAGCACGAGATTGCGGCAGTAGTTCATCCAGTAGGGCAGATACGACGCCGCCTTGAAATAGGCCGTGTCGAATTTTAGCGAATCCATATAGGCGACGAAGTGGGGCGTTTTCGCCAGGTGCCCGTCCGAAAGGTCGTGCGACCAGTAGTACAGGGTGCGCGTCTCCTTCTCGCCATTCTTCTTGTAGGTGATGCGCACGCCCGAAACGTAAAGGTCTCCCGGGGCGTCCACGTCCAGGGGATCGTTCGCGGCGGAGATCACGTTCCCCTTCTGGTCCACGGTGACACGCTCCACGGCGGTCACGTCGCATTCGGCGCGGGCCATGAAAAAGAGCACCAGCGGCACCACGCCGCGCAGCTCCATCACCTTGCTGAAATGCTCGCCCATGAAGGTGGTCACGAAATAGCCCCAGTCGTACATCCACACCAGGCTCTGGCGCAGGACGTCGAAAAACGCCTGCTGGCGGGCCGGGTCGAGGTCGGTCATGGGCGGCACCTGTCCCACGCGCTCCAGGCCGAAAAGCACCATCTGCTTCGCGTTGGGGAAAAAGAGATCGGCGTAAAAGAAATCGGGCCCGCTGAAAAGGTAGAGAAGCTTCTCCGTATCCCCGGAGACATCCCCCAGTTCCTTCGCGATGAATCCCCTGATGGCGGGAATACGCGTTTTTTCCATGGTCGCGTAAAGGGCGTCGAAATAGGCCGCGTGATTCTTCCACGCGGGGCTCTTTTCAAGCTCGGAAAGCTTGTTGACGCGCGTCTGCGGCATGCCGGCGAGGTAGCGGGCGACTTCGCCCACGGCGGGCTGCCCTTCCCTGTCCGCGGAACTGCCCTCGTGTACGCCGCAGCAGGGCGTAAAAAGCATCGCCGCGAACGCTACAACCATGAGCGGCGCGTATTTTGTTCTGGTCTTCATCATGTGCTCCTCTTTCATTGTGGGCTTCCCGTCCGGTGATTCCGCCGGTGTATCGGACCCCGATCCCCCGCAGCCGCACGGGGCTTCACGGGCGCGGATCGCGGCGGTGCGTTCGAAATCCTGTGACCTAATAACCCGGAAGCCCGGATGCAGTAAAGTTAAAAATTTCCAAAGAAACCCGTTAATGGAATTTGGAATATATCACTTTAAATGGACAATAAAAATTTTTCATTCCAGTCCGGCTGGACTTTTTTTAATTGACAAATACATGAAATTATAGTACATGTTATATATGAGTGACTGCTCACTCTGATCTTCAGCAATTTGCATCCTGATTGCCGACGGAAGGCGCACAGCGAGCTTCTCCGTGCAGGAATCATTTAACAAACGCCTTTCGATGACAACCGTTGCATACGCACACTCTAGTCCAGGAGGAATCTGATGCGATTAACGACTAAGGTATCGACCGTACTGATGGTACTTCTCTTCAGCACGGCTCTTTTTGCGGGGCAGTGGGTATACAAACCCATGAGCATCAACGCAAAAAAAGGCGACGTGATCCTTTCCACCGGTGAGGGATTCATTCAAGACATGCTCGCGCTCCTCGGCTGTTACTGGAGCCACAGCGGCATGGCGGTCGACGACGGAACCAGCATCCGTCACAACACCATGTACGTGAGTGAAATTCCCATTGAGTACAATTACTTCCTGTGGATCCAGACCACGCCCAAGCGCCTGAATCCCACGCGCCTGAGCAACGGTCTGCCCGGCATTCTCACCGAGAACATCGACACCACGTATAACGTCACGCATAACTTCAACGCGGCCGGCGGCGCGGTGCTCAAACCTGCGGCGGCGAACGAAGGCCTCTATCGCGGCGCGTTGAACGCGGCGGCGGACGTGATGAACTACCTCAAGGGCTACTACCGGGTAAACGCGTACATGAACATGTACCAGCTCGATTATGTGAACTACTACATCACCGGCAGGGGCAATCACTGCTCGGGGACGTGCTGGTATGCGAATTACTATTCCGGCAAACCGATGAACGTGGCGACCATCTCGCCCAGCCTCGTGGCCACCTGCTCGAACAGCCTGTACACCTCGGTGGTGAACATGGTTCGTGACGACGCGGGCGGATTCGGCTCCTTCATAATCGACATCGAGGGCCTCTTCGGGACCGGTGCCGACGAGAAGGTCGCAAACCAGATCGTGAACACCTTCGGGTTCGACCGCTCCACCGACACGTCGTCCTACTGGAGATCGAGGGTCGGTTCGCTGACGGCTGTTGCCAATGCGCCCGATCACCTGCTCCTCCAGTCGTACACGAACCCGAGCAGCAGGAACCCCGGCGTACAGACGGCGGCTTCGTCGAACTACGGCCAGGTGGATCCGCTCGTGATCACCTCGGGATACTACTACTGGGTCGATTAAGATCCGACGTATCGTTTAAATGTAATCTGGAGTCCCCGCCGAATGATCGGCGGGGATTTTTTATATTTTTTTGAAGCAATCCGTCCGGACTTTTTTATTGACAAAAGACATGGAATCATGATACATGTTCGTATTGAGTGATTACTCACTCTTTATTCACAACACCGTGCATCAGGTGACGTCGAAAGGCACATTCACCGATCTTCTCCATACAGGAACCATATATCTTTATGCCCTCCGATGGCAATTCTTGCATGCACCAAAAATCGAGTCCGGGAGGTATTAGATGCGGTTAACGACTAAGGTATTCACCGTGCTGCTGGTTCTTCTTTTCGGCACGGCGCTCTTCGCAGGGCAGTGGGTATATAAGCCCATGAGCATCAATGCTCAAAAAGGTGACGTGGTTCTTTCCCCCGGGGAAGGCTTCATTCATGACATGCTCGGGCTCCTGGGCTGTTACTGGAGCCACAGCGGCATGGCGATCGATGACGGTGCCAACATCCGTCACAACACCATGTACGTGAGCGAAGTTCCCATCGAGTACAATTATTTTCTCGGCATCAAGACGACGCCTAAAAGACTGAATCCCGACAGGCTCTCGAACGGTCTTCCCGGCATTCTCACCGAGGACATCGACACCACGTACAACGTCACCAAGAGTTTTATGGCGTCGGGCGGCGCGGTGCTTAAACCGACTGCGACGAACGAAGCGGGATATCGCGGCGCGTTGAACGCGGCGGCGGAGGTAATGAAGTACCTCGTAGCCTACTACCGGGTCAATTCGTACATGAATATCTACCAGCTCGACTATGTGAACTACCTCATCAAGGGCAGGGGCAATGCCTGCTCGGGGACCTGCTGGTATGCGAATTACTTTTCCGGCAAGACGATGAGCGTGGCGACCATTCCGCCTAACCTCGTATCGGTCTGCGCGAGCAACATGTATTCTTCGGTGGTGAACATGGTACGCGACAATGCCGGAGGATTCGGCTCCTTCGTGATCGACATCGAGGGCCTTTTCGGGACCGGCGCCGACGAGAAGGTCGCGAACCAGATCGTGAACACCTTCGCGTTTGACCGCTCCACCGACACCTCGTCCTACTGGAGGTCGAGGGTGGGTTCGCTCACTGCACATGCCAACGCTCCCGACCACCTGCTTCTCCAGAACTTTATCAACCCGGCTGGTGCAAACCCCGGCGTGCAGACCGAGTCCACGTCGTACTACGGACAGGTTGATCCGCTCGTGATTACCGCGGGCTATTACTACTGGGTCGATTAGGTTCCGATACTGCCGCATGGATTGAAATGCACAACGAGTCCCCGCCGGCAGCACATCGGCGGGGACTTTTATATGGTGGACGCTTTTCCGCATCTATGAGAGTATTTGATCCGCCGATTCGCTTGAACGATCGGGAACGCATAAAACAATAAAGGCACGCATATGACCAGGAAGAACATACTCATCATCGCCGTGGCAGCAGTCGCAATTATTCTGGGAATTATTCTCACGCGCGGAGAGAAAGACCCCGCCGAGGATAAGAAGTCCGCGAAAAGCAAGGAGTATGCCGGCCTGCTTGATTTTCTCACCGCCCCGGACAACGAACCGGAATCGAAGGAGGTGAACCCGGACGAGGTCCCCTCGTATGAAATCGAGGAGGCAAAAATCATCAAGGACGTCATCGTCGAGAAGGACCCCGTGTGCTCCGGGGAGGATTTCAAGGTTACCGTAGTAGCACATAATCCCAACGGGCCCGACAAACACCTCGTGTACCGCATCGGCGACAAGATGGGGAATCCCGCCATCCTCCGCTTCACCCAGCCCGGAACGAGGGAATTCTACGTCGTGGCGCGCGACGAGGGCAAGCACATAGACCACCGCGTGGTGCAGGTACAGGTCCAGGATTGTCCCGGGAAGCCGGTCGTCGTGCTCAAGGCGCGCATGCACCACACAATACCCGAGACGGGAATGTTCGAGGTGACCTCCGAAAAGGGGCTCACCGGCACATGCACCTATGAATGGGATTTTGGAGACGGGAAGAAGACGACGACGAACACCGGTTACGCCACCCACACATATGCGGACCGCGTCCAATCCGAGCTGCAGTCGAGCTACGTCATCTCGCTCAAGGTCACCGATTCCCTGAACAAGGCCGTGGATATCCGGGCGAGCCTTTCCTTCCCCAACATTCACTATATCTCCAAGCTCATGGGCCAGCCCATCCTGCCCGTGACCGCCGACAAGTTCGCCACCTATGCGGGCGGGATCTACGAGGTCAACGCGACCATCAAAAACATCTTCGAAAGCCAGGTGGAATTCGACGAGGCCGAGCTCGAGATCAAGCCATGCGACAGCTCGTATTCCCCCACGGTAAGGGTCGTCCAGGCACGCGAGCTCATGGACACGTCGCTCCTCGCTCCCCTTGAAAGCCTCACGCAGACGATACGCATGTCGAAGGCGCTGCTGCCGCCATCTTCCTGCAACGTGACCATCACCTTCTCGGGACCATTCGACAAATCCACGCGCGTGACCGCGAAGGTATATGTCGATATCCCGCCGTCCTCCGCGAAGGACATCGATACCGCGCGGGACAAGACCGTGACCGATAAGGCCATGGTTGAGAAGCTTAACAAGGCCTCCCGCATCCTGGGCACGGGAAAGCCCATCACCCCGGAGGACCTGGACCGGCTCGAGAAAGAGGGGAAGCTTTAGGGATCGCGCCGGACGCACGACGATGGAAAGGCGGGGCCGGGGGGCACCCTCATGCAATGCCCTCATGTCCCGAATGCTGACGGTGAATCGGTCCGACTAATCAAATCTTCTTTCAAAGGGAGGCCCCTGAATGAAAAGCGCCGATATAGCACCAACCCCGGGAATAAGGCTCCCCAGGGTGAACCAGGTCGGGATTGTCGTGAAGGACATTGTTTCGGCTGTAACGCATTACGAATCGGTGCTGGGAATCGGCCCGTGGTTCCGGACGAAGACCGCGTCGCACGAGACGTTCTACCGGGGGAAGCCCGTTACGGTCGAGCTTGACCTCGCGATCGCCTTCCAGGGCGGAACCGAGATCGAGCTCATCGAGCTCAAGGGCGGCGACGAATGCATCTATTCCGCGCTCCTCCGGAAAGAGGGGGGCGGGCTCCACCACGTGGGCTCGATCGTGTCCTCGTACGACCGGGCCATGAAACGCGTCAGGGACGCGGGCGTGGGCGTCATCCAGTCGGGCGTAATCACCACGAAGGGCGGCGCCGTCACGCGCTATGCGTACCTTGACACGGTGCGGCAGTGCGGTATCATCACCGAGATCATCGAATCGAAACTCGCGGGTATCCCTGTGCCGCAGAACAAGCTCATGATGAGGATAGGTTGCCTCACCGGCGACGTCGAGCGGGTGAAGGCGGGGGGTTGATGGCATGGGGACCCGACACGCCGCGTCGCGGGTATGTACTTTACAGGGGTGATCAAATGTTCGGAACAAGGTCCGCCGTTTCCACAGTCCCCTGGTGGTTACTGTAGGGGTACGCCAATGGAACTAATCGCGACCGTTAATGAGAAAAAAGTCTTCCACCTCGACCTGCGCACCGAATGGGAAATGGAATACGTCCAGTCCTATTCCTGGGTGGCATTGGTAATCGCCGGGAGCGCCGCCCCCGATCGCCTCGACGCGATCCTTTCCGCCTGCAAAAAATATAAAACCGGCTATATCGTCTGTAGCGGGGAGACGAGCGGGGAGGCGTATTCTTTTTTCGACCTGGAGACGTTTGATGCGGGAAACTCCGAAATCGAGCGCTTCGAAAATCCGCCCTGCGTGATAGAGAAACCGTCGCCGGCCGACGCCCTGTGGTATTCACTGTACTTCGCGACCTGCGAGGAGGGCGTTCTACGGGCGGTGGTATGCTTCGACTGCACAGATCGCGGGGTGAAGAAATACCTCGCGGCACAGGCGGGAGAGATGAACGAAGACGAAAGCTACCTGTCCCCCGAACCCGATGAAGAGGTTATTGAATACGATTCCTGACCGTTTCCCCAAAAAAATTTTCTTTGACCTTGCCGAATCCATGGGTTATAATCTGCTTTTGCTGCCGCGAACACTTTAATAATTAAAAGGAGAGCGTATGAGAAAATTACGGATTATCGCTATCCTCGTCGCCTGTGCATTCGCCCTGACTTCGATGTCGCTCATGGCGAAGGACGACAAGGATAAATTCTTCGACAAGGACAAGGCCATGAAGGCCGCCGACAAGGGCGTGGACCTGTACAAGTCGCAGAAGGGCGGAGACTCGGAAAAAGACGCGGATCAGGTTAAGGACAAGGATAAGGACAAAGACAAAGATAAAGACAAGGATAAGGATAAGAAGGGCCCCGATATCGCAAACGAAAAAAAGGCGAAGATAAAGGGCTATCGCAAGGTCGTCGAGAAGCTGAAGACTGTTGCGGCGAAGCTCGATGAGAAGGGGAAAAAGGACCAGGCCGACAAGCTCCGGGCAAAAATAAAAATGATCGAAGACAAGCTCGCGGCGAAGGAAAAGAAGCTCGACGCCAAGGCCGATAAAGACGAGCCTGCAGCGAAGAAAGGCTGAGGAGGAACATCAATGAAAATGAAATCACTTGTAGTATTATTAGCGTTTCTCTCCATGGTCGCCCTGGGCGGCTGCAAGAAGGATGCCGTCGATCCCGCGGCCGAGATCGAGAAGAAATACAGCGCGGTCACCGAAGACAACGCACTGGAAGAAGCCGATAAGATCCTGAAAGAGATTGATGAGCTTTAGGAAACGGCATTCAGGGCTGCGAAGCAAAGTCGCATCCCGAACCGCCGATCCGGCGGATAGCCGCACTTGACTAAACCACGCGGGGCTTCCACCCCGCGTTTCGTTTTTCCCGGCGCCGGCAGGCGCCCCCTCATAATACCGGAACACGCGGAGGCTGCAGGCGATGAAGGATAAAATCAAGCGGGACCCCGCCTCGCTGACATGAAAAATTACCTGAAAATCCTGATTGCCGCATGCGCGCTCCTGCTCCTTGCAATCGCGTACGTCTGGAATTCCGGAAAGGAAGCCAGGCCCGCGATCGGAAAGGCGGGCACGGTCGAATACGGCGGCATAGTCGTGCGCTATTACGAACGCGGCACGGGCGACACGGTCGTGCTCATACCGAGCCTGGGGAGATCCGAGAGCGACTTTAACGAGCTCGCCGGCACGCTCTCCGCCTCCGGGTTCCGCACGGTCGCCGTGGAGCTGCGCGGCGTGTCCGCGGGCTCCGGCCTTTTCGCGAAGCTTACGCACCACGACTACGCGAACGACGCCGCCGCCGTTATACGAAATATCGGGGCGGACGGAAAGGTTCACGTGGTGGGACACGCTTTCGGCAACCGCATCGCGCGGACCCTGGCCAGTGACCACCCGGGGACGGTGCGCTCCCTCATCCTCATCGCGGCGGGGGGATACGTTCCCATCCCGGACGACATCCGGAAAGCGATGTACATATGCTTTTTTAATTTCCTTCCCGACCGCGTCCGCGGGAAGTACATTCGAAAGGCGTTTTTCGCGCCGGGCGCCGCCGATATACCGGAATACTGGGTATCGGGCTGGTATTTCCGGGCCGCCTGGCCGCAGTCCCGGGCGACGCTCGCAACCCCGCGCGAGGAATGGTGGGCCGGGGGAAACGCGCCCATACTGGTCCTCCAGGGCGCCAACGACGCCATCGCGCCCGCGGAAAACGCGGACGCGATGAAGCGGGAATTCGGGGATCGCGTATCGGTGGTGAGGGTTCCAACCGTGGGACACGCCATGCTCCCCGAGCGGCCGGACCTTATCGCGAAGTCAATCGTCTCGTACCTTCGCGCGCATTGAGCGCGCTCGGCCGTTAGGCGGAATAAGAACCCCCCGGGCCGGCCGCGCCGCTTCCCGGCGTGCGCGTATCGGCCCCCTTCCCCGCCGCGGTCTGGAAGGGCCCTTCCCGCGTCACCGCGCCGGGATCACCGGCAGCTCGATCCTCGAGGGATACGCCTTCGCGCGATGCACGGTCACGGTTGTCGCGGGGCAGTCCTCCGGGCGGTCCCCGGAACAGAGGTACGGGTTCATCTCGAAATTTTTGTCGTCCGCGCACGCGACCGCGACGCGCACGCGGTGTCCCTTTTTGAAGAGCCACGAGGTGGGAAGGAGATCGAAGCGCAGCTCCGTGATCTTCCCGCCCGCGAGGGGCTTCGCGGAATACTGGTCCTTTTTATATCCGTGCCACGGGAGGTCGGGCTTCACGTCGATCTTCCCGAGCACCTGGTCGTCGTCGTTGTACATATTTTTCCACCCCGCGCGCAGCTGGCCCTCGGTCACGTAGAGCGATTTTCCCGACTCGTCGACATCGGACAGGTACACGAAGAAATCGCCGTCATCGCGGTTCGACGAGACGTACAGGCTCACGACGGGATGCCCCGTCACCTCCATATCGCGATCGAGCGCGGGCGTGTCCCAGGTGAGGCATTTCGCGTCCTGGCCGGTACGCTCCATGAGACCGTCGGGGACGTACATCATGAGCCAGCGGTTCACCTCGTTCTTCCCGTAGCTCGAGCTGTGGGTGAAGTCGACGTCGTACCGGTCCGCGCCGTCGGCCCCCGGCGCCTCGGCGAGCGCGCGTCCCTCGCCAAAATAGAACGGCGTCACGCGGCCGCGCGCAGGCGGCCATTCGTTCTCGGAGCGCCAGCCGGCGTTCATCACGTAGATGTTCACGGGCGCCTCCCGGTCGATGCCGTTCTCGATTCCCTTCAGATAGCGGTCGAAGAAGCGCAGGCGCTCTACCGTGATGATCTTCTCATAATCGACACCGTAGTCGAAATATTTTCCGTAGGCCTTGCTGATATACGGCGGGTAGTGGAAGCGGGGCGCGAGGTGGAGCTTCGCGCGGGTCTTTCCCGCCATGGTCGCGTGAATCTTCGCCGTGCCCCGTACGAAGCCGTCGAACCAGCCGCCGATATTGTACACCGGGATTCCCGATTCGATCACCTCTTTCAGGTAGTAGCCAGGGCTTCCGTCGACTACGCGGTAGGGCCCGAAAACCTCGGGCGCGATGGTGTCGAAGTACGGGGCGCTCTTTCTTTTAAACGAGGTGAAGAGCACGTTTTTTTTATGTTCGAGTGTCGCCTTGTGATAGAGCCCCTCGCGCGCCTTGCCGTCGGCGTAGACAGGCGGGCCGTCGTCCAGGAAGCTCGCGGGATCGCCCGCGCCCATGAGGGGCATCTCGTCGGCGAAATCACCGTCCACGTCCTCGTCGGCGGCGGGCGCCGTGGGTATGCTCAGGTTCGCGGGATCGAACCGGTTCAGGTTCAGGTCGAGCAGGAGCTTCGCGTAGCGCTCGATCCAGGCGATCGCGTCGATCCCGCCGGGTTTCACCCCCTCGGTGTAGGCCTCGGAGACGATGACCTCGGGCATTATGCAGGCAAGGGCCTTCGGCTTTTTCGCGGCGATCATGAGCTGTATCCAGCCCAGGTACGACCGACCGTACATCCCCACCTTCCCGTTCGACCACGGCTGCGCGCCTATCCAGTCGACAAGCTCCTTCCCGTCCTCGGCGATTCCGGGCGTGAACGGCATCTGCGCGCCGAACGACGCACCCGCGCCGCGCATGTCGGCGACCACGAAGGCGTAGCCGTGGGAGAGGAAGAGCTTCACGTCTTCCCGCGTGGACCAGTCGAATATCGGCCCCCACGTGCCTCTTGAGATCCGCGCGAACAGCTTTTCGTACCACGCCATTTTCGGAAAGAGGTACGCCCTGCCGTAGGGCGTGAAGACGAAGAGGGAGGGAAATTTTTCCTGCGCGGGCCCGTCTTTCGGAATGAAATAATCCACCGCGAGCCTGGTGCCGTCCTTCATGGGGACGAGACGCGTTTCCTTCGCATAGCCCTTGAACGCGGGGGCGGAGTAGCCGGAATATTCCAGGTGTCGGCTCACGGGTGCGCCCTCGTTCGCGCACGAAAGAAACGCGAGGGATAGCGCAAGACAGACCGCGGTGACGACAAGTCCCGACAAACGATACGTATACATGGCGTATGCCCCCTGTTATTCAAACGAGCATATGCCGGCGGGCGCGTTTGTCCAGCAGAATTACAGCGCGCCGCCCGTCACAGTGCCTCGTAAAACTTGAGCATCCTCGCGCGCATGGCCGCGTCCGGCATACGTCCGAATCCCGCGCCCATGTTGTCGCCCATGTGCCGCGCGCTGGAGCTCGCGGGAATCGCGCAGGTGACCGCCGGGTGCGAGACGACGAATTTCAGGAAGAACTGGCCCCAGCTCGCACAGTCGAATTCCGCGCTCCAGCCGGGGAGCGGTGTGCCCTTCACCTTCCGGAACATGTCGCCCCTCTGGAAGGGGCGGTTGATGAGCACGGCAATGCCCCTGTCCGCCGCGAGCGGCAGCAGGCGTTCCTCGGCCGCACGCTCCTCGATGCTGTAGGAAAACTGGACGAAATCGAGCTGTTCCGATCTCATGATCTTTTCGAGCTCGTCGTGGGAGCGGCCGTGCGAAGTCGTGATGCCGATATAGCGTATCGTCCCCTGGCGCTTCCAGTCGCGGAGCACCGGGAGGTGTGCCTGCCAGTCGCGCAGGTTGTGAATCTGCATGAGGTCCATCACGCTCACGCCTATGAGCTCCATCGAGCGCCGCATCTGCCCGATACCCGCGTCCCGCCCGTCGATCCACACCTTCGTAGCCGCGAACACGGACTTCTTCGTCCCCGTCTCCTCCAGGAGTTTACCCACGACGGCCTCGGAGGTGCCGTACATGGGCGAGGAATCGATCACCGTACCGCCGCCGTCAAAGAAGGCCCTTACGACCCCGGCGAGCTCATCCAGCGCGGCCCGGTTCGTACCCGCGTCGAAGGTGCGCGAGGTTCCCATTCCTATCACGGGAATTTTTTCGCCGGAGGACGGGATGGCGCGCCGCGCGTGCGTGCGCTCTTCCGCCCCCAGGCCGCCGCGCGCGAGTGAGTATCCTGCCGCGAAAGCAGCCGCGCCCGCCAGAAATTTCCGCCGTGTTATCGTCAAGTTAGTTTCAATCATGCTGCAAGCCTCCATTGTCCAATGTTCCCGTACCCGCAGAGGGGCGTTCCGTTGCATTGTGCGCGAAATCAGCGTCCCCCGTGCGTCCCTTTTTCCGCGGCGGCGAGCGTCTCCTGCCGCAGGCCCAGTCTCCAGGCAATCCACGCCCACAGGGCGGCGAGCGGCATCGCCGCGAACGCCGTGCCCGCCACGGAAAGTCCCAGCCCGCCCATCGCGGCATACGCCCAGGCGCTCAGCGCGTCCCCGCCGCGGTAGACCACCGTGTCGATGAAATTTTTCGCCTTGTACTTTTCCTCACGACCCAGGACCACATAGAGCATTTCGCGCCCCGGCCGCGTGAGGGCGTAATCCCCCGCCCGCCGCACGACCTGCACGGCGACGATCGTCCCGAGCGCGGGCATCGCCCCCAGGAACGCGAAGCCCGCCGTGAGCAGCGCCGGTACGGCGGCAAGAGATATTCCGATACCAAAGCGCCCGACGATCCTCCCGGTCAGGAACACCTGCACCGCGAGGGTGAGCGCGTTCACGGCGAAATCCATGCCGGCGAAAAACGCCATGCGCCGCGACGGGTCGTCCAGGTACGCGCGCACGATGTGGGCCTGCTGGAAATAGAGGAACGTGGACAGGGTCGTGAAAAGGAGCATGAACGCACATATCCCCGCGAGGTACGGCGAAGAGAATACGAGCCGGATACCCGCGAGCACGCCTCCCCCGATCGCCCTTTCATTTTCGGGGGCCGATGCGCTCTCACGCGTTCCCGCATGCCGTGCGTCCGGCATTGCTTTCTCCTGGTCCTTCCAGGAGGCCAGCCGGCGGATGCACAGCACCGCCACCGCGAGGAAGCCCGCCGAAAAGAGCAGGAGGACCGGCGGCCCGAACGGCATCACGAGCGCGGCCGCGAGCGCGGGACCCGCAAGCGCCCCCGCGGTACCGCCGGCCGCGATGATCCCAAAGAGCCGTGCCGCGCGCGCGCTCGTGAATATGTCCGCCATGAAGCTCCAGAAGACCGATACGATGAAAAGGTTGTAGACGCTCGCCCAGATGAAAAAAGCCCGCGCGATTCCTGCCGGGGCGATGCCCGATCTGAACAGCGCGAAGAACAGGAGCAGGTTTCCAATGAAGAACAGGTAGACGTACACAAGGAGCCTGCGCGGCGCAAAGCGCCGGGCGGCCCACCCGAACAGCGGCACCGCGGCCAGCATCACGACAAACGTGCCGCTGAACATCCATTGCAGCTTTTCAACTCCCCCCGCGATGCCCATCTCGTCGCGCAGGGGACGAATAATGTAATAGCCGCATAGGAGGGAAAAATGATACATGAACGACCAAGTCAGCGCCGGCCATTCGCCGGGTCCTATCGCGAGGAGACTTTCCCGAATCCGGTCAAGCCGCGAAGCTGATCCCGGGGCCGCCGCGGGATTCACGCGTTTCCTCCCCGTGGGCGCAACTGATTATTCCTCTTCCAGGAACACCATGTTCGGCAGCTTGGCCTGCGGGTTTTCATGGAGCGCCCTCGCGTGGATCGTGTCTATGAATTCGCGCGCATGGCCTATATCGCCCGCCCAGAACAGGAACAGGATCTCATTGGCGTCGTCGATATTACGCCAGAGATGCTCCAGGTACAGGCCCTGCTCCGCGTGCCGCGTCGAATCCGCGACCAGGACCCGCCGGATGTCCGCGTAATTCACGCCCTTGAGCCTTGCCAAGACATGCGCCATGCCGACACTCCCTTACTTGTAATGCCCCCGCATCGCATGACCCGGCCCTTTTCAGGACCGGAACGCTATCACCAGCGCGATCGCGATGGCGGCGGGAAGCGCCTGAACGTATAGAATTTTCCGGCTTGCGGTCAACGCGCCGAACACACCCGCGACGATCACGCAGCCAAGGAAGAAAATCCTGACGTGGATCCCGTCGGCGCCCAGCATGAGGCCCCACGCGAGACCCGCGGACAAAAAGCCGTTATAGAGCCCCTGGTTCGCGGCCAGTACGCGCGACGCCTTCGCGAACTCCGGCGTGAGACGAAACGCCTTCCTTCCCGCCGGCTTTTCCCAGAGGAACATTTCAAGCACGAGAATATACACGTGCACAAGGGCGACCACTGCGACCGTGATGTCGGCGATCAGTTCCATTTTTTCACCATAGTTATTATTAATATTTTTTCGGGAAAAATTCCAACGGGGACGGAAAAATATTTCGATTTCCGTGAAAGACCGGCGATTTGTCCTGAATTGCAGCGGTCGCACCTTTTGACTTTTCCCCGCTCTTCAGGTAAAATTAAATCGGCCCCGGAAAAATACCAGGCGCATGGCCTCGGGGGGTCGGGAAAGACGGAATCGTTCACCAGGGGGGCGCGGGCCCCGGATCCCGCGCAAAAAACAGCGGACCGTCCTTATACCACGGTTCACCATGGCCGGGTTCGGGATGTTCCGGCGGCAGGTGTGCGGCCATCGGCGGGACGAGGCCGCGGGGAGAGTGAGAATCGCGTGGCAATATTCTGGAGACAGCTCATGTTTACCGAGTCCGGACTCGAATCCGAGTTCCGCGAGGATTACCTCGACAAGTCGATGCTCTCGGTGAGGATCGCGCTTGCCTTGGGCGTGGTTCTGTATTCGGCTTTTGGCGTCCTGGATTACCTTATCGCCCCCCTCTCCATGTACCATATCTGGTTCATCCGCTTCGCGATTGTCGTGCCCGCGCTGGCGGCCGTGTTCGGGCTTACCTACCTCCGTATTTCGAGACCCTTCATGCAGCCCCTTCTCTCGTTCAGTTCGCTCATCGCGGGTTTCGGGATCGTCGCGATCATTGGCGTGACGGTCGAAAAGGAAAGCAGCCTCTATTACTACGCGGGCCTCATCCTCGTGATCATGTGGACCTACACCTTCGTGCGGCTTCGCTTCCTGTACGCGACCGTGTGCAGCTGGATCATCGTGTTGGCATACGAATTCACGGCGATAGGCTACCAGGGCCTGCTTGACAGGCCGGAAATGATAAATATTTTCGTGAACAACAACTTCTTCTTCATCGCCTCCAACGTGATCGGCATGTTCGCCTGTTACCTGATAGAGCTCTATACCAGGAAGGACTTTCTGCAGCGGAGACAGATCGCCTCGGGAAGGGAAGAGCTTCAAACGGAGAGGAACAACCTCCAGACCAGGATGGACATCATGGACAGGGAGCTCGAGATGGCGCGCCTGATTCAACAGAGGTTCATCCCTGACCTTAACCCCACCGAGTATATTTCCGCCCTGTACAGGCCCATGGAGGCCGTGGGCGGAGACCTGATCGACTTCGTGCGTTTCGGCGAGGGCGAAAAGATTGGGCTTTTCATGAGCGACGTGTCGGGGCACGGCGTCCCCGCCGCGCTGATCACGTCCATGCTCAAGAGCAGCATGCTGGAGTCCAGCAGGCTCTCGTTCAACCCCGCGCTCGTGCTCGCGCACCTGAACCGGGTTCTAGGCGACCAGACGGACGAAAACTTCGTGACGGCGTTCTACGGCGTGTATGACAAGTCGACCAGGTCCATCATCTACGCCAACGCCGGCCATCACCCCCCCAGGATCATACTGAGCAAATCGGTCACGACCCTTGACAAGGCGAAGAGGATGCCGCTCGCCATATCGACGAACGAGGAGCTGGTTTCGACCGGGATGATTTACGCGAACGCCAGGGCGACCATCCCCGCGCACAGCAAGCTCATTCTCTACACGGACGGGCTCGTCGAGGCGAGGAATCCTTCCGATCGATCGACGGAATTCGGGGAGAGCCTGGACGATCGGCTCCTTAAGCTGCGCGAGTTCGACTGCAGGGGTTTTCTGGACGCCCTCTACGGCGAGCTCGTGGAATTCAGGGGCGGCGATTCCTTCGACGACGACATCTGTATGATCTGCGTCGACATAAGGTGAGAGAGAGCTCCCATGCTCCGCCAGGATCGGAAACGGGAGCGCTTCATCAGATCGCCGGCGTCAGTCGAGCGCAACCGCCGCGGGGAGCGTCTATGGGGGGACCGAAAGCCCGTTCGAAGAAACCTTTGACATGCGCCGGGAAACGATTACACTGCCCTATCGACACAGATCAAATCCCGGGTGAATTCCATGAAACGTATCTCAATGACACTGATCATGCTCTTCGCGTGCTGCGCCGCGCTCGCCGCAACCGGCATACCTACCCTCGTGTCGCGCGTCACCGACACCGCCTCCATGTTCTCTTCCGCGGCGCGGTGGCAGGCGGAGCGCATCCTGGAAGAACACGAGCGTAAAACCACGAACCAGGTGGCGGTTCTCACCATCCCCACCCTGGGGGGCGAAGTCCTCGAGCAGTATTCCATCCGCGTCGTTGAAAAATGGAAGCTGGGGAAGAAAGGAAAGGATAACGGTGTGCTCCTCCTCTTCGTGCGCAACGACCGCAAGGTGCGCATCGAGGTGGGTTACGGCCTGGAGGGAGTGCTCACCGACGCGATGTCGGGGCGCATCATTAACGATATAATCACGGTGCACTTCAGGCAGGAACACTATGATGAAGGCCTCATCCAGTCCGTGAATGCCATCATCGCGGTCATCGCGGGAGAATTCAAGGCAGGCGACGAGGGGAAGTACGCGCCCCAGCCCACGTTCGGACAGCGGGTGAAGCACTATTTCTTCAGGGGCTTGCAGTATACGCTCATAGGGATCGGCATCCTCGTGGGATTGTTCCTGGCGGGGACGATCATATGGATGATCTTCCAGCCAGCATTCCTGCTGCACGGAGCCGGGGGATGGGTCGGGTTCGGAATCCTGGGACCGGTGTTTATGTTCCTGGGCTTTCTCCCCTTCCTGGTCAACGCGGACAGCGTCGAGGCGAGCGGTATCTCGGTGCTTCTGTTCCTTTTTCCGCCCGTCGCGCTGTTCACGGCGATCAAGCTATTATTTGCGTTTACCCGCAGGGGTCAGAGGCTCGCGAAGAAGCTCTGGGTGAACTTTGGCGAAGGCGGGTCGGGTTCATCTTCGAGTTACTCGATCTCGTCGAGCTACTCTTCGTCGTCGAGCTCTTCAAGCTCTTCGGACAGCTACAGCGGTGGGGGCGGCAGCTTCGGCGGAGGCGGCGCGTCGGGGAGCTGGTAGAGGGTCCATAGCCCGTTTCCCGGGGACGCGCGGCGCCGATTAACCGTTAGGCGGTATATCAGCGCCCGCCGTTCGTTCTAAGCCTTCCTCGCCGCGAGCTCCTTCGCCAGCGCGTCACGGACTCTGTCCACGTCGGGCGGCAGGACCAGCGGCCTGTTCGCATAACGGCTCGTCACGCCGGGTATCGCCCCCTCGTGGTAGCCCACTTTGAACTCCGAGAACTTGAGCCCGTGCGCCGTGGAGATCACGATCGTGCGCGCGTTTTTCGGGATCACGCCGCGGCCGGCGAGCTTCACAAGGACCGCGAGCGCCACGCCGGTGTGGGGGCAGTTGTACATGCCGGTGCGGTCAGCGAGCGCGGCCGCGTCGGCGAGCTCCTCCTCGCTGGCCTGCTCCACGATCCCGTTGAATTCCCGGAGCGCCGCGATCGCCTTGCGTACGGACACGGGATCGCCGATCTGTATGGCGGAGGCGAGCGTCTTCTGCGGCACTATGGGCTCGAATTCCCTGAATCCTTTTAGGTATGACCGATACAGCGGGTTGGCGTTCTGTGCCTGGGCGAGCACGATCGTCGGCTTTTTCGAGATCATGCCGAGCTCGAGCATCATCGAGAATCCCTTCCCCAGGGCCGAGACGTTCCCCAGGTTTCCGCCCGGGATAATGATGAAGTCCGGGACCTCCCAGTTGAACTGCTGGACCAGCTCTACCGATATCGACTTCTGTCCCTCGACGCGCAGGGAGTTCATAGAGTTCGCGAGATAAATGGTGTTATCCTTCGTGATCTCCTGCACCACCTTCATGCAGCCGTCGAAATTCGTGTCAAGGGAGAGCACGATCGCGCCGTTCGCCATGGGCTGCACGAGCTGGGCCGTCGATATCTTGTTCGCGGGAAGGAACACGATTGAGGGTATGCCCGCGTAGGCGCAATACGCCGCAAGCGCCGCCGAGGTGTCGCCCGTGGAGGCGCACGCCACCGCGTCGATCTTCTTGCCGCGGCGGATCATTTCGCTGACCATCGATACGAGCACTGTCATCCCCAGGTCCTTGAACGAGCCCGTGTGGCTGTTTCCGCACATCTTCACCCAGAGGTCCTTCATCCCGAGCATCTCGCCGAAGCGCTTCGCCCAGAAGAGGTTCGTGTTCCCCTCGAACATGGAGATCACGTTCTCGTCGTCCACCTCGGGGCATACGAATTCCTTCTTGCCCCACACGCCGCTCCCGAAGGGCCACCGCGTGGTCCCCACCCGGCTGTCGAAAAGCGCGCGCCAGTCGTTCGCGCTCCTGGCCCCGCGCAGGGCCTCCATGTCGTGGCTCACCTCGAGAAGCTCGTTGCATTTCCTGCAGCGGTAAATGATCTCGTCGAGCGGATAGGTCTCTCCGCATCCGATACATTTGAAAACGGCGTGGAATTCGTAGCTCATGGGTTTTCCTTTTAATCCCCCCGACCCCCCTGAGGGGGGCTCAGCAAACTGTGCTCATAGCAATATCAGTCATTCTAAATGAAGCTCTCACCAGGCAATGTCCCTACCTCTCCGGGAGGCATGGGGGGCCTAGTCCTCGACGCGGATCAGGGTCGCGCTTCCCTCGACAAAGTCGAAGCCGCTGATCTCGCCCGCCGCCGCGAGCATGTCCGCTTCCGTGACGCGGTGCGTCATGATGATGAGCGGCACGTGCTGGGTCTCGCTCTCCTTCTGGATGACCGAGGCGATCGAGATTGAGTGCGCCGCGAGGGCGCCCGCGATCTTCGAGAGGATGCCGTGCCGGTCCTCGGTGTGGACCCGCATGTAATAGCGCGAGAGGCGCGCGCCCGGTCCCACGTACGCGGCGCTGCCCGAGAAACGGACCGGGTCGCCGCCGCTCCCCTTCGTGATCTCGACGATATCGCTCGCGACCGCGGAGGCGGTGGGCAGGCTCCCCGCGCCCTTGCCGTGGAGCGTCACGGGACCGGTCATGTCGTTCGTGAACATCACGGCGTTGAACTCGTTCTGCACCGACGCGAGCGGGTGGCGCAGGGGCAGCATGGTGGGGTGCACCCGTATGTCCACCTTCCCGTCCACGAGCTTCGCGATGCCCAGGAGCTTGATGACGTAGCCCATCTCGCGTGCGAACTCCATGTCGAGCGCGCGTATCTTCGTGATGCCCTCGATGGAGAGCGCGCGGTAATCGATCTTCATGCCGTAGGCGAGCATCGCCAGGATCGCGATCTTGTGACCGGCGTCGAAGCCCTCGATGTCGAAGGTCGGGTCGGCCTCGGCGAAGCCCTTGCGCTGCGCATCGGCGAGCGCGGTCTCGAAGGAGAGGTGCTCCTCGCGCATGCGCGTAAGGATGTAGTTCGTGGTCCCGTTCAGTATGCCCATGACGCTCAGCACGCGGTTGCCCACGAGGCCCTGCCTGAGCGCGAGGATGCACGGGATGCCCCCGCCCACCGCGGCCTCGAAGCCCAGGCGCGCCGGCCCCGCCGCCGCGAGCGCGAAGATCTCGTCCCCCGCCTCGGCGAGGAGCTTCTTGTTTGCGGTCACCGCGTGCTTCCCGGCACGGAGCGCATCGGCGATGATGGTCTTTGCCGGCTCGATGCCGCCGATAAGCTCGACCACCAGGTCGATCTCTTTATCCGCGAGTATGGTGCGGTAATCCGCCGTAACGTCCACGCCCTCCGTCGCCGATTTCACCCGCGCGACGTCGAGATCGCACACGGTCTTGATGCGCGCGTCGATTCCCGCGCGCGCGCGGATGAGCTCGCCGTTCTCCGCGAGCAGGCGGTACAGCCCGCCTCCCACGGTGCCGAACCCCACGAGGCCGATGTTCACCTGTTTCATTTCAAGTACCCTGAGCCCGGAATTGTGCCAGTGATTCTGCAAACGGCGCCGCGTTTTGTCAATAGAAAAGCGCGTTGCGGATCGGGGCAAGTCGTATCGGCGAGGCGCGGGGGGCCGATGCGCTTCAAGGCCGTTCATCGGCGCACGAATACAGGTCAAGGTGATGCACCGTGATTTTACAGAGAAAGCGTGGTACTGCATATGGGGAGAATATTCTTTGCGGAGGATATTTCAGGTACAGGAAAAGGGAACTTTGAACGTTTCCAGTTCTTACGGCACTGATTATGAAGTTGACTTTTCATCAATACCATATAGATTTCAAATAGTTGCAAATATGATGCTTTATGGATTCCTATAAGGCGTATTGAATTTTTTGCATTAGCTCCAAGCTTAAAAATATATTTGTAATTAGATAAAAACGTATGCGGAAAGACTGATGTTAGGAGCACATATTTGAAATCTAGTAAATTCAAGGCCAACTTTCTTATTATTGCGATCACCTGGTTTGTTTCAGGTTGCATGGAGGATGAATTCACTCCAAAAGGGAAATTTACTTTTTCTGTCGATAACGGAGCATCACAGACCTGGTATGGCAAGGGAGATGGCGAGATTAACTATTCCAATACAATGGGGTGGTATTTACTTTTTAAAGATCCAGCGACGGAAAACAACAGCACATGGTATCAGAATGATATCTGTCTTTTATTCTGGGATCTCGGATATAACATTCCCTTGGGTGACTATATAAGCATCGATAGCGTATTTGACGATAATGTATTTTTTGCTTACTATCCCAATGGACCTTCACCATGGTATCCTGCCGCCAGCACATACGAGTTTGTAATAACCATAACACGTTGGCCTGGACCTGAAAAGACCGCAAGGGGAGAGGTATCGGGGATATTAGAAGCTTTCAGCGGCGGCGGAACAGTGCAGCTTGATGGAGAGTTCGAATTCACGATGCCTGGAAGAGAGTAGTAGAAAATCAATTATAGTAATAAAATTTTAAGCCTCTCCCCAGGGGCTTTTTGACCGGGGAGCGATGACTTTCCCGTGGAGGACGCTTCAAGTATCAACCGTTATGTCGGGGAGCTTTCCCCGGGAAGAGGACGCAAATTCCTTGATAGTATAGGAGATTAAGATGAATAAAGTATATCACATGGCATCGATATTAATATTACTTCTGGTTTCTGTACATTTAATGGCAGAGGAAAGTTTTATTGAACTCTGGAATACAGGCACTCCGGCTCAGATAACAAAAGCTCTGAAAAATGGAGCCTCTGTAAAAGCTAACGAGTATGGCATAACCCCGCTTATGTTTGCTGCACAGAATAATCCGAATCCTGAAGTTATTGGTGTGTTTATAAAGAATGGTGCCTTGATAAACGAGGTTGATCCTACAGGAACAACACCTCTCATGTATGCTGCAATGCAGAATAATGCTGCGGTTGTTGATGCACTATTGAAAGCAGGTGCAGATGCAAAACTGAAAAACAGTGACGGCAAAACAGCATATGATCTTGCAGAATATAATGAGAAAGTCAACAGGACTCCAGCTTATCAGGCATTGAAGAACGCGCTGGATAAGTAGAGGATTATAGTATCGCCCGGTTGCGGGCGATTTCTTTTATATGAAAAAACAGAATATCTCCTTTCTCAGCGGCTTCTGCCATGCCTGTCTCGAGACATAAAAGAAAGCATCCGTGCCTCCGTAAAGCGGGTCCTCCGCAGCAAGGACAGCAAACTGGACGACCTCGACCCCTTCGTCGCCTGCGTCATGTCCCAGGCCAAAGCCCTCTACTCCAACTGGCTCGAGGCGGCCTGATTATAAAATCCTTGACAGTAGAAAAAGTTATTTAATAATTCATATTCAATATGGATAATATGAGAATAATTGAAAAGCTCCCCAATGCGCCTCTCCAGGAGGTCATTTTTGAAATCCGCTGGGACCCTGATGTAGATCAGGAGACCAATCAGCCGCTTGATCTCGGGTATGAGCTTGCGCAGGGCCTGTTTGCGGAGTCGGTTGCAAAAATCCTTTCCTATCATAAAAGACTCGCAGCCCCGTCAATTCCCGTGTTCTCTCCTTATATGTTGGCCCACCAGTTTTGGAAATCCAACGGCGAATGGCCGGTGGTGCAACTCGGGCCATGCATCATGACGGTCAATGACATTGGCAAAAATTATATCTGGCAGAGCTCGTTTAAACCCCTGACCGTTACCATGCTGGACATTTTGCAAAAAAGTTATAAAAAACCTATACGGTTCAATTCCGTGAGTCTGCGTTATGTAGACGCTGTGGATTTGCCTTCGGTTCCAAATGCTTCGGTGCAAGCGTTTATCGAAGATAATTTCAAATTGAAGCTCAACAGAGAATATGCCGTGGAAGGAGCCTTAAACGATATCAATATCACTGAAGTCTATCTTCTGCCAGATGGAACCAATCTGAATATAACTGTCGCCAGCGGTACACATGGAGTGAAAATATCTCCTGCAATAATATGGCAGACTGCGGTAACTAAAAGTGCTTCCACTACATCAAATGATATTGTCGAATGGCTTGAAATGGTGCATAATGTCGTATCAAGCCTTTTCAAATCCATGTTGAAGGATCATTTTTATGAGAGCTTTAGAAAACTGCCTGGTTCTTAAAAATGAAATATTCACTGTATTCGCCCCTTTTTCTACAGGCGACTACCGGTTGAATGTGATTCCGTTTAATACTATCGACACATCATTGTTCCTGCATCGGGATGTTGAATCATTGTCTCTTGATTCCCGGTTACAAATAAATAAAATTCAATCTTTCGGCAACCTCCCGGACAACTGGGACGGTTATGGAGCGGCGCGGCCGGATAGTGCGGCCATAGATGCGGCAATATCGGCGGTGAAAACGTTTGATCGGTATAATCAGAAAATATATTTTACCGCCCCCGGGCCGTCTGGAGACATACTGCTTGAATTGAAAAACGGGGATAAAACCATCGAATTATATTATAATGGCTCAACGATCGAAAATGCTCTTTTTAAAGGTGATGAATGCGAGATCGAAAGCACATTAAAAACTGACGAGTACTCAGACCTCATTAGGTGGCTTACCGCATAGAAATATCCATGACCATGGAAATTATTGAAATAGCCGACAGTGATAATCTGCTACGAAGGGTACCTTTCACCGATCCAAATTATATCAAACCGGATGGCACGATAACCTCATTTGCCTTTTCTCCGCGCAGACAGGATACAAATGGCCTCTCTATGGATGTTGAGAAGCTTACGACCTTTGGAAAGTCGATAATGGATCGAACAAAATTCAGATTGTATCGTTTGCAAGCCCAAGTCCCAAGGAATCATGGTCTAAAGTGCCTTCACGATCCAAAACCGGAAAACGTATCACACGCATTAATCCAAGGTGAGTTTAACAAAGCCATATCCAGAAAACTTGCCTCTGCCGCCGAGCGAGTGATAGCAGGGTAAATTTTAAGCCTCTCCCCGGGGGCTTTTTGACCGGGAGCGATGTGCTTTCCGTGGAGGACGCTTCAGATAAAAGTCCTTATGGCAAAGAGCTTTCCCCTGGAAAGAGTACGCAGTTTCCACTATGATTGCCGTCAATAATTTAAGCTGTCTCGCTATGTGTATAAAAAACGAAAGGCCGGCGGGACTTGACATTTACGGCGTGTAGGCTCGTTGTCCCCTTATCCGAGATGGGTAGCGGTTTGACCACTGTATACACTTCAGAATAAGCAGCCTCGGAGAATCGGGTTTATTGGGGAGCTCTCCCTGATGAGCATAAATAAATCGCAAACGATCTTTAAATAGGTAATCTGCATTACACTTCCTTTCCTCTCTTTGCATATTCGCTGGATAAAAACAATAACAACAGATTTTTCTTTCCTTCTTGACAAAATGGGCGGTAAGATTATATATTGTAATAGTTATAAAAAGTAATAATTATTATATATAATAGTTATAAGGAATAACAATGATTAGAACTTTGACAAGAACGGCGATTATCATGCTTCTCGCCCTTTTCCCTTTGCATGCCGGCGCGGAAAGCGGCAAGGTCGAAATGAAAACCATCAAGTACGATGACTATCTTGAAACGATCGTCTCGGTTCTTCCCGAGATCAAGGCCAACGGCATTAACCTTTTAACGCAGGAAAACGCCCTTAAAAAGGCCGGATCCCTCAGCGATATCAGCCTGAGCGGGAATGGTTCATATGTCCGTGAGAATCAGACCCTTGCATATATGGGCAATGCCTCCGGGAAGAACAGTACCTCCGATCTTTCGCTGGGCCTTTCAAAAAAAATCGCTCCCACGGGCACCGATGTCGGAGTCGATTTTGGATATTCCCGGACCGCCATGGAGGATTACTCCGTATTCAATAATGCCTATACGAATACTCCCTATGCGGGCGTTACGGTAAAACAGCCGCTGCTCTACAACTTCCTTGGGAAGGTCGACCAGTACGGCGAGAAAAACGCCGAGATGCAGGTCGACATCGAAAAGGTGAAGCTCATAGAATCGAACAAAAGCACGCTAAATGCGTATAAAAAACTTTTTTTCGAGTGGAGCCTCGCGAGGAGGCAGATCAGGAATACGGAGGAGGCCCTTGCCAATTCGAAGCTTCAACGCGATCAGATCGCCATAAATTATCGTGCAGGACTCTCGGACGAGGACGACTATGAGAAGACGGCAGCATCCGTGATCGAATATGAGCGCCAGCTCGAATCGGACTTCATTACGTTGAATGCCATCGTCAATAAGCTTTCCGTCTACCTGCACACGGAAAGCGTCGCTCCCTCCGAAGATGATTTTAACCGCCTTTATCAATCTTCCTTACAATCCGATTTTGGCTTAGTTGGCTTTGAAACTACGACTTCGGCCAGGATCATTTCCATGATGATGAAGCGGCTCCTGTATTCCAAGGGAGTATACGAGAATAGAGTGCTTCCGGAGCTCAACGTATATGGAGGCGTTAGGCAGAAAAATCTCGCATCCGGATCGTCGGATGCCTTCAACGAGCTCCCGTACCGGGACTGGAATATAGGCTTCGAGTTTTCATACAAGCTGGGAAATACCGAAGCGGAGAGTTCGCTCAAGGATATCGAAATACAGGTTAAATCCCTGGAATGCGAGAAGGAAATCGCCGTCAACGACTACAAAAAATACCTTTCGGTTCTCGCCGGCTCCGCCAACGGGACCAAGCTGCTTATTGGGAAAAAAACAGCGTACCTGGATACGTTGAACAGGCAGCTGGCAGCCGAAATGATCAAGTACAGGCAGGGGCGGCTCAATCTCTCGTATGTAATCCAGACGGGAAACACGATTTCCCTTACGAAAACCGAGATCGAAACCCTGAAATACAGGCTTATCGCCTATTGCATAGACTACCGGGATTCGATACAATGATTCCTTTTCAATACCGGAGAACACCATGAATACCGCAAAATTCGCCATCAAACGGCCGATCTTTATTACAAGTTTAGTGCTGATCATTATAATTCTAGGCGCTATATCGTACAGGAACATAAGCCTTGAGCTCTTTCCTGATATATCCTTTCCATCAATAAATGTAACAACCGTCTATTCTGGCGCGTCACCCGCCGATGTCGAAAACCTTATCACCAAGCCCCTCGAAGACGAGCTCGGGACCCTCGCGGGTCTCAAGCACATCAACGCAAAGAATACGGAAGGCCTCTCTTCCATTACACTCGAATTCAATATGGATGTCGACGTGGATAAAACCGCGCAGGACGTAAGGGACAAGGTGAGCCAGGCGAGGAATTCGCTGCCGTCGGACCTTGGCGACGATCCCGTCGTTTCAAAACTCGATCCGGACGCCTCCGCGGTCGTCACGCTGGCCCTGATGTCCGATCTCCCGGCACCGGAAATATATGATCTGGCAAAGGAAAAAATCAAGCCGCAGCTTTCCAGAATCAAGGATGTCGGAAGCGTCGTCCTTATCGGGGGCAGCAGGCGCGAGATCCAGGTCGAATTCGATCTCGACAGGCTGAATCAATACCACATATCCCTTCCCAACATAGCAAACCAGATGACCCGATCAGGATCGAACGTTTCCATTGGAAAACAGGAGCATGGAAGGGAAGAAACGGTTTTCAGGTCGATCGGCGATTTCACGACTCTGTTCCAGATCGACAACTCGCTCCTCTCGTTTTCCGGAGATTTTGGCAACTCCGTCACGGTAGGCACGCTCGGGAGAACCCGTGACGGCATCAAGGATGTTACCAGCACGGGATATGTCTATTATCCAGAGAAGATGCGATCGGGAAATGAGAAGCAACCAGGAAAGGGATCGGACCGTGGAACCGAATCGTGCATATATCTCCAGGTAATAAAGCAGTCGGGAAAAAATTCGGTTGAGGTCGCGGATGCCGTTAAGAAGAAGGTCGCCGAGATAAATGAAGCCTTCAAGAAAGAGGGATCCGGATCCTATCTGCTGACGACGCTCGACCAGTCCGTCTGGATTAAGACAAACGTGAATGAAACCGTAAGCTCGATCGTGGTCGGGATCATCCTAGCCGTCATGGTAGTATTTCTCTTTCTTGGCAACATACGCTCAACCATCATCACGGCAATCGCCATACCGAACAGCCTGCTAGGGGCCGTTATCGCGATGAACGTCATGGGCTATTCCTTCAACCTCATGACGCTCATGGCGCTGTCACTCGTGGTGGGGCTTCTGGTTGACGATGCCATTGTCGTACGTGAAAACATTTTCCGCAAGCTAGAATCGGGGATGGACCCTCACGAGGCCGCCGAGCGCGGGACAACGGAGGTTATGCTCGCGGTCATCGCAACGACACTCGCAATCATCTCGGTATTCTTTCCCATAGGAATGCTTTCAGGAGTAATAGGAAAGCTCTTTAAGCAGTTCGGTTTTACGGTGATATTCGCGATGGTCGTCAGCCTTTTCGACGCCCTCACCGTCGCCCCTTTCCTTTCGGCCTACTTTGCCGGTGATGCAAAAAAATCCGGGCTCAAGATCGTCGCCTGGTTCGAAAAACTCCAGGAGTCACTCGATAGAATCTACGAAAAAATCATGAGGGCATGCCTGAATCGCTCGCTTACGGTTATCGCCGCAACATTCGCAATTCTCATCGGCAGCGTAGGGCTTCTTGGGTTCGTTAAATCGACATTTATCCCTACAGGCGACAGGGGGGAATTCCGCATCAACGTGGAGATGCCGGGAGGCACAAGCCTTGCGGGAACGAGGGAGACGATCGAAAAGATCGAGGACGAGTTGAGAAAACTGCCGGACATTCAATATTACACGGTTGCAGTAGGGAATTCGAACGGAGAGATCACGAAGGGCAGCATCGAGTGCTTTTTAAAGAAGGACCGCAGCATGGACACCGAATTTTTGAAACAGGTCGTGCGCCAGGAGATCGCGAAGTTCGCCTATGCAAATCCGTCGGTCAGCGACATCGACAACGGCCCCCAAGAGGCGCCCTTTATGCTGATCGTTTCGGGAAACGACCTTGCGGCGGTCGAGGAGGGAGCACGGCTGATTTACGAAAAAGTAAAAGAAATCCCCGATCTCATCGATATTGATTCGACAATGAAGCCGGGAAAGCCCGAATTCAGGATCGTGTTCGACGAGCACAAGATGCAGAGCCTCGGTGTAACAACAACCACCGCCGGGACGGCGCTGCGCTACGCGGTAAACGGAATCAAGGTGGGTTTATTCAGACAAAACGGTTATAATTATGACATCCGGGCGCGACTAAAACCGGAGCAGCGCGACGTACAGAAACTTTTCTCGAAAATGAAGGTACCCAACAGCCAGGGCAGGCTCGTGAGCCTGGACTCGGTCGCCAAAGGCGAATACACCACGGGAGCGGCCGAGATTCACAAGCGCGACAAGGTCTATATCGTCAAGATAACGGCAAATCTTCCGCCCACCGGCGCCCTGGGAACGGCCATGGCCAAGATAAATGAGGCCCTGGCGGGAGAGGTCAAGCTCCCCGCGGGCGTCACCTATGGATTCAGCGGCCAAGCCGAGAACTTTTCCGAAACGGGGTCGAGCATCGTCTTCGCGCTCGTGCTTGCCCTGCTGTTCATCTTCTTTGTTCTCGCGAGTCTCTACGAGTCATACGTGACGCCTTTCACTATTCTGATCGCGGTTCCGCCAGCGCTGACAGGGGCGCTGCTTTTCCTGTTCATCACGGGTTTCATGCTTGATATATTCAGCATGATTGGAATGGTTATGCTTATAGGTCTCGTTACAAAGAATTCCATCCTCCTCGTCGATAACGCGGTCCATGGCGTCAATCAGGGTCTCGACAGGAAGGACGCAATATTGCAGGCGGGAATGCGAAGGCTCCGTCCCATCCTCATGACCACCTTCGCCATGCTAGCCGGCATGTTTCCGCTGGCTATGGGGATCGGCGAGGCGGCGAAAATGCGCCAGTCGATGGGAATCGCGATAATGGGCGGTATCACGATATCGACATTAGTGACCCTGATCGTGGTCCCGGCCATCTTCGAATACGTTGACAGGTTCAGGGTGGCAACCGAGGCCAGGATACTGGTCCGCCGCAGGGATGCCCGCGAAAATTCAAGAGTCGAAACGGATATGCTTCCAGTGCCCGTACAGCCGGAGAAATGCGATAAACCATTGAGGAAATCGAAACATACTAAAATTGAAGCATAGAAACAAACCGGGTTTGCCGGACAGTTCCGATGTGAGGCGGGATCATTGTATGAATAAAAATGAAATGATCAAACAGATCGAGCAAAACGTATATTTTGTCCATGTTTTTTTCAGGCACTTCCTGAAGCCGCCCCATCTTTTCATTAAAAAGCTCAACATGCTTAATATCTCCCCTTCAGAGATACAAATGCTGTTCCTGGTAATGGATAATGGAAGGTGCACCATGACCGAGCTGAGCAGGGCGATGCACATCCCGAAATCGAATGTAACGAGCATTGTCGCAAAGCTGATCGAACTGGATTGCGTGGAGAGGATTTACGATCCGAATGACAGGCGGCGGATCTACGTGGACATTACTAAGACGGGCAAGGCGTTGCTCAGGAAGGGACAGGAGGGATTTGAAAAAGCCATGGCTGATATGATTAAGAACTACCCGGATGAACAGATAACTCGCCTGAGCAAGATACTGGAAATGATGAGGGAGATGCTTGAAGCCGACCCGGAATATACAGGCAAGAGGCAGCGATGATTTCAGGGCAATTGATTCGACGACGGCAAACCTCCTCCGGCGGGACTTGACATTAGCGGCGTGTACGAAAAGGGGAGAGGGAGATGGATAAAATTAAAGAGAAAATTTTAAGCGCCTTGCCGGAGGCACTTTGACCGTGGAGTAATGACTTTTCCGATGAGGGCGCCTCTGATATCAACCGTTATGTTGGGGAGCTTTTCCCGGAAAGAGAACACACATTCCTACGTGTTAAATACTGCGTATCGCGATATGCGATAATAAGTTCTTGCCGCAAATACTCATCCATCCCAAATAACTAATACAAACTACTATTTATACTGCTATAGCAGCAATATATCCCATATTTTCCTATTATATTTTAAAATATCATATATTTTACCGCTGTAGCAGTATAATATATTGACTTTTAAATCTATCCGCTGTATTTTAGTGATAATCTAATGTTTTTACTGTTATAGCGGCAAATAATGACATCCATAGAGATCGGAAATATAGTCCTCATCCACAGGAAAAAAAGCGGACTCACCCAGAAGGGACTGGCGATAGTAGCCGGTGTGGGAAAAACCGTGGTTTTCGATATCGAAAAGGGGAAGGAGACCGTCCAGATAAACTCCCTGCTGAAAGTATTCTCTGTCTTGAACATATCAATAGTTCTCAAAAGCCCGATAATCACGCTGATGGAGGGGCGCGATGAGAAAAGCTGAAGTGTATAATTTCGGGGTTTACGCCGGGGATCTGATTGAGGACGAAAAGGGAAAACAATACCGATTCAGGTATGCGGATCACTATAAGGGTCCCGCGGTGTCACTTACACTCCCTCTGGCTGAACGCGAATATCAGTTTGATGCATTTCCTCCATTCTTCGAAGGCCTCCTTCCCGAGGGGATACAGCTTGATGCGCTGCTCCGCAAAGCGAAGATAGATCGGAACGATTATTTTTCAATTCTTATAATAACCGGAAAAGATCTTGTCGGTTCGGTGACCGTTCAGGAGCCTGCATGAATATTTGCCCTATAATATATCAGCCATGCGGCGAAGAGAAATATTCACAAAAAGGGTTATCCCTTCTTTCAAAAAATCTTACACGGCTTAACGATTTCCCGTACACGCAGGAGGAACAGCTGCACGAAGCCGCAATGCGGGCGGATAAGATGTCCATTCAGGGGGTGCAGCCTAAACTCAGCGCGAGGCTTGCTACGAAGGGTGAAATATTTACCATTGCAGATCGCGGCGGAGAGTATATCCTGAAACCTGAAAACAGTTTTTATCCCGAGCTCCCCGCGAATGAATCCCTGACCATGAAGCTTGCGCAATCCGCCGGAATAGAGACGCCGCTGAACGGGATGATCTACTCATTAGACGGACGGCTTACCTATTTCATAAAAAGATTCGACCGGTACGGAAAGGGTAAAAAACTCTCTATTGAAGATTTTGCCCAGCTTGCCGGAAGGAGCCGCGAGACAAAATATGACTACAGCATGGAAAATCTCGCGGGCCTGCTTGACCGGTTCTGCACATTTCCGGTAATAGAGAAAGTCAAACTGCTGCGCCTGACATTATTTAATTTCCTCACGGGGAACGAGGACATGCACCTGAAAAATTTTTCTGTTATCCTCCGTGAAGGCAAGGTTGAATTATCCCCTGCCTATGATCTTCTTAACACAACGATTGCATTAAAGGATGCCAAGGCGGAGATTGCGCTTCCGATAGACGGGAAGAAGAATAATTTAACCAGACAGGCACTTATCAACTATTTCGCGAAAGAAAGACTCGGTATTAATAATACCGTAATAGCACGCGAACTGAAATATTTAGAAACCGCATGGTGCGGATGGGAAAAACTTGTATCAATAAGTTTTCTTTCGGCGCAGATGAAACAAAGGTACATAGAAATGATACGCCATCGCGGGGAGAGAATCGGATTTTTAAAAATCCATGGGATCCCATTCCCGCTATAATCTCACAGGAGACTACACATGTCGATTTGGAAAAGCCGGGATTCGATAGATGATTTAACGGACAAATCAAAAAACACCTTGGTTGAAAATATTGGAATTGAATATATTGAAATTGGCGAAGATTTCATTAAAGCGAAAATGCCCGTCGATAATCGGACCAGGCAGCCGTATGGAATTTTGCACGGGGGCGCTTCTTTGGCATTTGCGGAAACATTGGGCAGCGTAGCCGCGCGCCTTAGTATCGATAATTCTAAAAAGAGATGCGTCGGCCTTGAAATTAATGCCAATCATGTAAGGTCAGTATCGGAGGGGTTCGTCTATGGTATCGCGAAACCCTTGAATTTGGGAAACTCGATTCATGTTTGGGAGATTACAATAACAAATGATGAAGGAAAGTTGGTGTGCGTGTCCAGAATGACATTATCGATTTTAGATAAACAATAAGCGTAAATTTCCGGGATATCCTTGACTATTGCCGCTTATTCAGGTAAGCTATTGCAATATTCAACAACCTACCCAAGGAGATTCATATGAAAAACAAATCCCTGCTCCTTTTCGTAATGATCTTCTTCACGGCTTCAATTCTCAATGTTGCGCTATCTCAAACCAAAGTATCGACAGGCGACGCGGTGTTCGCGGAGTGGACACCTAATTCCTGGTATCACGGCAAAGCGGGAATCGCCTGCGCCCAGGGCCTCACCATCAATTTCGATGACGGTGACGTCAAGTGCTGTACGACGGCCCAGATCGTGGCGGATGTCGTTCCTGCCGCTTCCGCGTTGAAAGTCGGCACCAAGGTACTCGCCCTCTGGGGCAACGGAAAATACTATCCGGGAACCGTAAGCGCGATCGCGGGAAATGATTATTCCATAAATTTCGATGACGGGGACAAGGGCAAGGCTTCCCTGGACCACATAAGGGTGAAGTAGGAACCGCACGTGCCGAATCGCCATCGTGAACACTTTAAAGCCCCTGCAAAGGGGCTTTTCTCCATTGAGGATGAACTTCCCGCCATGTTCGCGAAAGGGATTGGCTACGCAGCCGGCCCCCGGTTACCGGAACGAGGGTTCAGAATTCATGTTATTAATGCAGGGGTACCGACGTGAGAAAGCGAGGTGTTATCCTATGGTTGGCCGTTCTGGTAATTCTTTTCCCTGGCGCAGGATTTACAGGTCCCGATGAAACGCTGACCCGCGAAATCACCTACCTGTTAAACACGATTGAAACCACGGAATGCGCGTTTCTGCGGAACGATGTTTCCTATTCATCGAAAGAAGCCGCGGACCATATCAGGAAAAAATACGATTACTTCAGGGATAAGATCGGTTCGGCGGAGGATTTTATCGAACTATGCGCCTCTCAAAGCAGCATGAGCGGAAAACCCTACATGATCAAGTGCGGCGATTCGGACGCGGTTCCAAGCCGTACCTGGCTGAAGATTAAGCTGGATGAATTTCGCAGGGATAATAAATTTTCTTATTGATTTTAAAAGCCATCATGTTTGATTCTAATCAAGCGAAATGAAGCAGGGTGACCCCCGTTTCATTTCCTTTCGAATGCGCCCGTAGCTCAGCTGGATAGAGCATCGGACTTCGAATCCGCAGGTCGCAGGTTCGACTCCTGCCGGGCGCGCATCATTCCTGCCACGTTACATTTCGTAAAAAAATAAATGAGCGATCATTGTCCATGGGGAAATATCGGCGAAGCCAACCGTAATCAAGATTTTCACCTGGGTGTGGGTCTTGAATCCCGGATAGGATTCGCGGTGCGGACAGGGAAGCCGTACCGGGGAAACAATCGGGGATCGGGCAGACTGCGCTCCCGATCCCCGGACAGGTATTACTGTGCCACGTATTGAATTATCTGGATGAGTACCCCGTCGGGGTCCTGGACGAAGGTGGTCCACCGGTCCGGCCGCGGCTGCAGGGGCTCAAAGAGGAGCTTCACCCCCATTTCCTTCAGCCGCACCGCCAGGGCCTGGATGTCCTCGACGATAAGGCTTATATGATTGAGGCCGGTCATGGTGCTCGCGTTGGCCTGGGTGTCACCCGGGTTGCCGCCTTCGATCTCGATCTGGAAGGTATCGTTCCCCACGAAATGAAAATTTTTTCCCATGATGCTGACCGTCTCGATTTTCCGGAGGCCCATGATATCGCAATAGAACCTGAGGCTCTCCTGGACGTCCTTCGCTTTTATCCCAAGGTGGTAGAACTTCATTTGCCGCCTCCGAACTTGTCCTTTACCAGCTTGAAGCATTCGGCGGAAATATCGAGTGTCTTCTTTATATCCGCGTCCGTTATGGCGGCGCAGACGAACCAGTTGTGGTGCGGGTGGAAGAAGATACCGCGCCGGGCGGCTTCGCCGCAGAAATACCGGTTGATCTCGAAGGTCGGGTCATTCGCGAAGGTCATGTACGGCATGGCCGGGGGACCGCTGGTCGTGATCGTGACACCAGCCGCCGACGCGGCCTCCGCCAGACCCTTCATGAGCTTGGTTCCCATGCTGTCTATTTTCTGAATGGCGCCGCTCGCCTTGATCTCCTCTATGGACGCGAGGGCCGCCGCGAAAGGGACCCCGGAGAAGAAATGCGTGCCGGTAAAAAATATCTTTTCGGCGGATGTTTTCAGATCCTTCCTTCCCATCGCAACCGCGATCGGGTAACCGTTCGCCATGGCCTTTCCGAAGCACTGGAGGTCGGCGTTGTATCCGTAATGGACGGCGCTTCCCTCGAGCTTGAGGCGGAAACCGCACCGGATGTCGTCCACGATAACCATGAAGCTTTCGCTTTTCGCGAGGGCGTTTATCGCATCGACGAACTCTTTTTTGGGCAGCGCCTGGTCCTTCAGGGCGTCATGGCAGTGGGGGGTTACTATAACCGCCGCTATTTTGCCCTTGTTCTCGTTGACGAGCCTCGTGAAATCGGCAGCGTTGTTGTACTCAAAGGATTGCACATGGGTCTTCCATTCAGCGGGCACCCCTTCCCCATGCGGCTGGCACCAGAAGTGCGAACCGTGGTAGGAGCCCTTGGCCATAAGTATCTCCGTCTTCCCGGTGAACACGCGCGCCACCGTGATGGCGTAGGAGGTCACATCGGATCCGTTCTTGCCGAATACGCACCAGTCGCCGCCGTGGATCGTCTCGACCATTTTTTTCGCCAGCGGGACCCAGAGGTCCGAGGGCAGGGTAAAGCAGTCCGCGTTTTCCTGCTGTTTCCGCGCGGCCGCCTCGATTTTCGGGTGCCGGAGGCCCAGCAGGTTCGTGCCGAATGAGCACATGTAGTCGATATACTCGTTCCCGTCGACGTCCCATATGCGGCATCCGTCTCCCCTTTTAATAAACGCGGGGTAGGAACCGAATGTCAGGAACGCCGGTGTGCGGGGACCGTAGATTCCATTGGGAACATACTTTTTCGCCTCTTCGAAAAGCTCGTACGATTTGGTCAGGTCATAGAGTTTCATGGTAATCCCTCCTTGCAAGGTTATCGAAACAGCCGTTCATTAGGAACGGCGGCGCGCGCAGAAGAGCAGTGACGGGCAGGAGTTATGTTGACACGGGCGGGCAGGCTCCGTATCGTACCGCATTCACGCGGGGCACGCCGGTGTGCACTGAAAAGAAACCGGCTGTCGGGCATGTGGCTGTCGCGGTACCCTTTTCGGAAAACGCGCCGCCATGGCGGTCATTCATATCTGCGCCCTTGGGCTGTTTATAAATGTTAATATTTCACTAGAGTGTAATATTATTTACTTGACTGCATTTATTTATACATATAGTGAATTGTCAATAGAAAAAACACGCAGCAACACAAGAAAATTATGCAAAAGAAACAGAGGGCCGTAAAGAGCGACGAAAGAAAGGCGTGGGAACGCGATCAGCGGATAAACAGGATCATCGATATCGTTGAGGACCTGTTTTATACCGGCGGTTATGAGGCCACCACGGTGGATGAGATCGCCCGGGCGGCGGGGTATACCAAGCGCAGCATCTATCTGTATTTCCGTGACAGGGAGGACCTCTTTCTCGCCGTGGTGCGCAGGGGCCAGTTGCTTTTCAAAAGCGTACTCGAGCAGGCGCTGGCCGGCCCGGACCGCGGCAAGGAACCGCTGGTAGTCCGCCTGGGGCGCGCGTTCTACCAGTACTCGCTGGACCACCCCAAGTACATCACGTTGCTGATGACCTACGAGTCGAAACTCCACCGCTACGTGCCGGACACGCAGGAGGTGGACGACGGGAGCTACCGTTCCCAGTGCCAGCGGCTGTCGTCCGAATACGGCCGGATCGTAACTTCGGCCATCGAGGAGGATATCGGGAAGGGCCGTATCCGCACCGTCCTGAGCGCCCGGCAGCTTATGTTGCTGCTGTGGGGGCAGGTGTTCGGCGTGCTCCAGATCATTCTTATGCGGAAGGCGTCCTTTCGCGAAGTATATCAGACCACACCCGAAAAGCTGTTCGAGGAATACCTGTCGATGGTGGTAAAATCGTTTCGTTGAAACGACGCCCCCGCCGGCATTGCAGGCATACTGCGCTGATTTTAAGGCGCCCGTTCCGCGGATTTTGATCAGGGATCGCTTAATTTCCCATGGGGAATGCTTTTTGCAGAAACAGTTATATCGGCGGGTGGTCCGATAAAAGAAACGTCATCGACCAGACTTATTGAGGAGATACTATGAGCACAGAAAAAAAGAACATAACGTCAATGGGAACGGTGGGCACGTTTCTTAACGGGAGGGCGTGTTCCGATACGCTTTTCCACGTCCTTAACCGCGCGTACGGTTACCCATTGAAAGACGAGGAGCGCGCCGCCATGCCCCTTGCGGGCGGAATAATGCAGCATGGCTACCAGTGCGGCATGATCTGGGGCGCCGCGCTTGCCGCGGGGGCCCACGCGTACCGGATTCTGGGCGCGGGCCCGCAGGCTGAAGCCAGGGCGATCGTCGCGTCGCAAAGGCTCGTGGAATCATTCCGCGCACAGAACAATAATACGAACTGCCTCGAAATAACGGATATCGACAAGTCGTCCTCGACCATGAAGATGATAACCTTTTTCCTGATAAAAGGCGGGACCATAGGCTGCTTCCGTATGGCCGCGCGATACGCGCCTGCCGCACTTAATGAAATAAATGCCGCTTGTTCCGAAGAACAAATTGAAACACCCGCGGCTTCCGTAAGCTGTGCGGCGCTGCTGGCCCAAAAGATGGGCGCGTCCGAAATGCATTCTGTCATGGCGGCGGGGCTTGCGGGCGGAATCGGCCTGAGCGGGGGTGCCTGCGGGGCATTGGGAGCCGCGATTTGGATCACGGGAATGAGGAGCCTCGAGGCAGGCACCGATAAGCTTGGCTTTAAAGAACCCACCGCCCTCGAGGTAATTGATAGATTTATAAAAAGCTCCGATTATGAATTCGAATGTTCTAAAATAGTCGGACGAAAATTTGAAAGCATCGGCGACCATGCCAATCACGTATGCAAGGGTGGCTGCTCGAAAATCATAGAAGCGCTTGCCGCCGGATAACCGCCCGGATGCAGGCCCTCGCTAACACGCAAAATATTTATTTTTTTATTTGACAATATTCCGACTATGTTCCTATAGTCCGTGCATCAAATTCGGATAATGAAATGAACGGAAAAACAGTACATACCATTTCGAACTCGGACGCCGCCGGCGTACGATTTTATTGGTTTTGGTGGACAACCAGCACGGTGTTCGCCTGATCCGACATTGAACTGACAATCAATCGGAAGCCGCGGGCGACATCGCCCGCGGCTTTTTTATCAACACCAGCAGCCGCGGAACCTTAAAGGGATTCGCGGCTTTTTTATTTTATGGAGGCACCAGGCTATGATGTATCCCTCGCTCTCGACCGTCACAAGACTCGCGCGGCGATTCAACCGCATCCCCGTGTACCGGGAGATGAACATCTCGGAGCCGGGGATGCTCATGCTCCTTCGATCGCTCCAGTCCCAGGAGAATGTGGTTTTCCTGGAAAGCGCGCACGGGAGGGGAAAGCCGCAGCGCTTCTCCTTCCTGGGAATCCACCCCCGCCGGCTCGTGCGATGCGTGAGCCCCGGGGAAGTCCTCGTGAGCGAGGGCGGGCGCGAGGAGCGCCTGGAAATAAATTTCTTCGACTACATGAAGGCGCGCATGGCCGAACACCGCGCCCCGCACTACCCGCGCTACGGCGACTTCAACGGGGGCTACGCGGGCTACATGGGTTTCGGGCTCGTGAACCACTGCGGGATCATGCGCGCGCCCGTCAAGGAAAACGCGCCGCACCCGCTCGCGATGTTCCACCTCATAGACGACTTCATCGTCCACGACGGAAGGGAGAACTGCTATCATGCCGCGACCTGCATTGACACGGAGGGGGGGGAGCCGATAGCGCTTCTTTACGAACGAGCCTGCGCCCGCCTCGAAATGATCGAGCGCGAGACGATAGCCCGCATCGTGCACACGCGCGTCCCCTGCCTTCCCCTGCGCGCCGATGCGGACTGCCTGGCCTTCCGCGACGAGCCCGCGCGCTTCATGGAAAAGGTCGCCCGCGCGCGGGAGCTTATCGGCGCGGGGGAGGCGCTGCAGGTGGTGCTCTCCATGCGCGCGGACATCACCGAACGCGTCGACCCGTTCCTGTTTTATCTGCGGCTGCGCCGCCTCAATCCTTCCCCGTACATGTTCTTCCTGAAATTCGGCGACCTCGTCGTGACCGGGAGCTCGCCCGAGATACACGTAAAGGTGAAGAACGGGAAGGCGGTCCTGAAACCCATCGCCGGTACGATCCGCCAGGGAGAGGACCGCGCCGAAAGCGCCCGGAACAAGGCAGCGCTTCTCGCCGATCCCAAGGAGCGCGCCGAGCATCTCATGCTCGTCGACCTCGCGCGCAACGACCTCGCGCGGATATCCGCCGCCGGGAGCGTGAGGGTCACGCGCTTCATGGAGCCCGAGGATTATTCCCACGTGATACACCTGGTCTCGCTCGTCGAGAGCGGTCTTCGTCCCCGCACCGACGCGGTCGACGTGCTGCGCGAGACCTTCCCCGCGGGCACCGTGAGCGGCGCGCCCAAGGTACGCGCCCTGGAAATTATCGACGAGCTCGAAGACCACGCGCGCGGCATCTACGCGGGGGCGGTGGGCTACCTGGGGTTCAACGGCCACGCGGACACCTGCATCACGATCCGCACGGCGGTCTTCTCGCCGGAGGAAAGCTACCTTCAGGCCGGGGCGGGCATCGTCTACGACAGCGTGCCCGAAAACGAATACCGGGAGATCCGCCACAAGCTCGCGGCGCTCGCGGCCAGCCTGCCCTTCGGGCGGACGCAGGAAGACAAGGAGGAACTCGCATGTTCTGTATGATCGACAACTACGATTCGTTCACCTACAACCTGGTCCATTACGTGCGCGAGACCGGGGCCGATATCGAGGTGTTCCGCAACGACTGTGCCCTTGACGGGATCGATTTCGCGCGCTTCGAGGGCGCCATCCTTTCCCCCGGTCCCTCGTCCCCGGAGAACGCGGGCATCACCTGCGAGGTGATACGCCGTTATGCGGAACTTCCCATGCTGGGCGTCTGCCTGGGGATGCAGGCGATGGGGCACGCCCTGGGCGGGAGGGTCGTACGCGCCGCGCGCATCATGCACGGCAAGACCGACGAGATCACCCACCGCGGCGGGCCGCTCTTCAGGGGCATCCCGGAGCGATTCAACGCCGTGCGCTACCATTCGCTCGCGGTGGCGCGCGAGGGGCTTCCCGAATGCTTCACGGTGGAGGCGGAATCGTCCGACGGCGAGATCATGGCGCTCTCCCACCGGGAGCGCTTCCTCTGGGGGGTGCAGTTCCACCCGGAGTCGTACCTGACCGAACACGGGCGCACCATTATAGAAAATTTTATCGGAGGATGTCGAGACCATGCGGAAACTCATTCAAAGCATAACTGAGGGAAATTCCCTGGACGCCTCGTCCAGCGAATCGCTTTTCGATTCCATATTTTCCGGAAGCGTGTCGCCGGTGGAGCTCGCCGCGATACTCGTCGCGATGAAGATGCGCCGGGAAACATCCGACGAGCTCGTGGGTGCCGCGCGCTCGATGCGGCGCTTCGCGGTCGACCCGGGACTGGAAGAGGGGAACCTCTTCGACACGTGCGGCACGGGGGGCGACCATTCGAACTCGTTCAACATCTCGACCTCGGCGGCGCTCATTCTCGCGGCGATGGGGGTGCCGGTCGCAAAACACGGGAACCGCTCCGTCTCGAGCAAAAGCGGGTCGGCGGATTTCCTTGAGGCACTGGGGATTCCGATAAACCTGCAGGGGGACGCGGCGCGCGCCTATTTCGCGCGGCACCGCTTTCTCTTCCTGTTCGCGCCGCTGCACCATCCCGCGATGAAACACGCCATGCCCGTGCGCCAGGCACTGGGCGTGAGGACCATCTTCAATTTCCTGGGACCCCTGACCAACCCCGCCTCCCCGTGCAGGCAGATGATCGGCGTCTTTCACCCGGGGGTGCTTCCCCTGTACGCCGACGCGGCCGCGTCCCTGGGGTTCGAACGCGTGCTCCTCTATTCGTCCGTGAGCGGCATGGACGAGGTTTCGCCCCTGGAGCCCACGGTGGTGATCGACGTGCGCGGCGGCGCGAAGGAGCGCTTTACGATCGACCCGGCCGCGATGATCTCGCGCGCGGAAGCTGAGTCCATTCCCACGCACTGCAGCGCCGATCAAAACGCCCGGCACTTCATGGAGACGGTGAGCGCATCGGCACCCACGCCGCTGGGGAAGCTCCTGGCGCTGAACGCTGCGCTCGCCCTGCACGCGCGCGACGAGGCCACGACCATCGCCGATAATTACCGGGACGCGCTGGACGCGGTCGTGAGCGGCCAGGTGCGCCGCAAGGTGGAATCCATGCGCGAGGAGGCCGCGTGAAGGCGCGCTTTTCACTGGATGCGATGCGCGCGCGCAAACTCGCGGAGCTGCCCGCTCTCAAGAAGCGCCTGCGGGAAGCCCCCGCGCGTACACGCCGTCTGCACGGCTTCGCCCCCGCGCCCGGCGCGGTGACCGTCATCGCCGAACTGAAGCAGGCCTCCCCCTCGGCCGGGAAGATCCGCACCGTGGAACCCGTCGCGCAGGCGCGCGCGTACGAGCGCGGGGGCGCGGGCGCCCTGAGCGTGCTCACCGACGGCTCCTTTTTCGGGGGAAGCTACGACGACCTCGAGGCCGTGTGCGCCTCTGCCGACCTCCCCGTGCTCTGCAAGGAATTCGTCTATTTCCCCGAGCAGGTCGAATGCGCCTATCGCGCGGGCGCGGACATGGTGCTCCTGATCGCGCGGGCCCTGGGCGCGCGGGAGCTTCGGGATCTTTACGCGCGCGTCGCGGTCACCGGCATGATCCCCCTTGTCGAGATCCACGAATCCGGCGAGCTCGTCAAGGTCCTGCCGCTCCAGGCGCCGTTGCTCATGGTGAATTCACGGAACCTCGAAACGCTGGCGATCGATCGTGCCGCGGCCGCGCGGACGCTCGGGGAGATTCCGCGCAACGTCGGAAAGATCGCCGCGAGCGGCATCGAGTCGCGCGCCGACATGGAGCCCTTTCTCGAAATGGGTGCGCGCGGATTCCTGGTCGGAAGCGCCCTCATGAAATCAGCCGATCCCGCATCGATGATCAGGGAGCTGCGCGATGTTCGTTAAGTGCTGCGGGTTCACCCGCGTTGAGGATATCGCCGCCGCGGCAGAATTAGGGATTTCGGCGGCGGGACTGATCTTCGATCCACGCTCGCCCCGCTTCGTGAGCCCGGCGCAGGCGCGGGAACTTTCGGGCGCGATCGCGGGGAGCGGGGTGCTCACCGTGGGCGTGTTCGTCGGCGGGACCCCGCAGCAGATCGTCGAGACCTGCGAGTACGCGCGCATCAATTGCATTCAGCTCTACGACGGGGAAACCGCGCGCGCGCTTTCCGGATTCCGGCCCCTCATCCGGGCGTACCGGATCAGGGGCGTCGAATCGCTCTCCAGCGTATCGGCGCCCGGGGATGACGGCATGGTGCTTCTCGATGCGTACTCTGCGAGCGCGCACGGAGGGACGGGAACGAGCTTTGACTGGGAGACGCTCAAGGGCTTCGTTCATATAAAACGCACGATCGTCGCCGGGGGTGTATCGGCGGCCACGCTCCCCCGTCTTTTGTCGCTGGTCTCACCGCTGGGCATTGACGTCTCGTCCGGCATCGAGGACGCGCCGGGGATCAAGTCGCACGGGAAAATGAAAACGCTTTTAAGAATCGTACAGGAGGCTCACCATGACCGCATCCGCACTGCCTGACGCACGGGGCTACTTTGGAAAATTCGGCGGGCGCTTCGTGCCCGAAACGCTCGCGAACACGCTTGCAGCCCTCGAGGAGGCCTACGCCGCCTTTCGCGCCGACGCGGAGGCGCAGGCGACGTTAGGCGACATGCTTGCCAATTACGCGGGCAGGCCCACGCCCCTATACCACGCGAAGCACATCTCCAGCGCGACCGGCGTGCGGATATACCTGAAGCGCGAGGACCTGCTGCACACGGGGGCCCACAAGCTCAACAACACGCTGGGGCAGGCGATGCTCGCGCGCTACATGGGCAAGCGCCGCCTCGTCGCCGAGACCGGCGCGGGACAGCACGGCGTCGCGACCGCGACAGTCGCCGCGCTCATGAACATGGAGTGCGTCGTCTACATGGGCGAGACCGACATCGCGCGCCAGATGCCCAACGTGAAGCGCATGAAACTCCTGGGCGCGCGCGTCGTGCCCGTGACGAGCGGGGGGAAAACGCTCAAGGATTCCGTGAATGAGGCGATGCGCGACTGGGTGAAGCACTGCAGGGGCACGCACTACCTTCTGGGCTCCGTCGCCGGGCCGCACCCCTTTCCCATGATCGTGCGCGATTTCCAGTCGGTGATCGGGCACGAGGCGCGGGCGCAGATGCGCACACAGACGGGGGGAGACCCGGACGCCGCGATCGCGTGCGTGGGCGGGGGAAGCAACGCGGCGGGCCTCTTCCACGAGTTTATCGGCAGCGGTGTCGAGCTCGTGGGCGTCGAGGCCGGGGGGCGCTCGTACGTACCGGGCGATCATAGCGCGTCGCTCACCTACGGCGTCGAGGGCATCCTTCACGGATGCCTGACCACGATTCTGCAGAACAGGCACGGCCAGGTCGACCCGGTGCACTCGATCTCCGCGGGGCTCGATTATCCCTCTGTGGGTCCCGAACACAGTTTCTGGAAAGAAAAGAAACTCGTACGCTACGAGACCTGCAGCGACCGGGACGCGCTCGTGGCCTGCCTCGCGCTCGCACGCGCCGAGGGTATAATCCCGGCGCTGGAATCGAGCCATGCGCTGGGTTATGTGCTCACGAACCGCAGGCAGTTCAAGGGACGCTCGGTGATCGTCAACCTCTCCGGAAGGGGAGACAAGGACCTGGATACAATCATGAAGGAGGCGGGAATATGAAACCGTACAACGGATGCTACCTGGTGGGGAATTACCCGGACCGCGCGCGCTTCATCGAGGCGTCGCTCTCGGCCCTGGAGTACTTCGATTTTCTCGAGGTGGGCGTGCCCTTCTCCGATCCCGTCGCCGACGGACCCGTTATCTGCAATGCGGCGCATGCGGCGATCGAGGCGGGCGTGACGCCGGACGCGGTGTTCGAAAGCGTGCGGGAGATTGCCGCGCGCATGCCCGCGGGAAAGCACATTTACCTGATGCTCTACGCGAATCATGTCTACACCCGCGGCCCCGCGCGCTTCGCGGCCGAGTGCGCCGATTCGGGGGTGCACGGCGTGATCGTGCCCGACGTGCCGTACGACGAAAGCGCCCGTTTCAAGGAGCCGCTGGAATCCCGGGGGGTGCGCTTCGTGCACTTCCTCACCCCGGAGAACACGCCCGCGCAGGCGGAGCGCTATGCCACCGGTGCCGGGGGATTCCTGTACGCGGTTTCGATGCGCGGCATCACGGGGGGGGACCTTTCGATCGACGAGGACACGGCAGCCGTGATCGCGCGCGCGCGCGAAGCATGCGCGGTTCCCGTGGTGCTCGGATTCGGGGTGAGAAGCGCCGCCCACGCGAAGTCCGCGCTGGCCTGTGCGGACGGATTTATCATGGGGACGCGCCTTGTGGAGCTTCTTGCGAATGAAGGCATAGAGGCCTTCACAGGGTTCGTGAACGGTCTCCGCGAGGAACTCCGCGGAGAAGTGATGGCCGCGGGGGCGTGATCACGAATCGCACCGGATACCCCGAAGGGCTCCCAAACGGTTGTTTTTCTAACAAGCGTATCCGGTGCGCCTCACGATTTTTTCTCCTTGGCGGGTAATTCCGGGGGACGGAGTCCCCCAATATAGCTGCCAGCAGGCAATTCCATCTGAATTTGAGAAGCTGACTGCGCTCCCTTTGTAACGGATATAATTAATTAATTCACTATTCTCCTTCGCGAGCAATTCGGCCATGTATTTCTTGACCGCAATCGCCACCAGGAGCGAAACGGACTTCTTGCAAAGCTTCCTCATGTCCGTAAAATACTCGTACTCTTCCGCATTGAACCGGATGCAGAAACAATACCATCCTCCCTCCGGTTTGCCGGTCTGGCGCCGCACCCCGGTAAAACCCCCCAGTAATTGATGCACGTCGCGCATGAGCCGCGTCAAAAGCTCGACAATAATCTCGTGTTGTGTTTTCCCGAGCCGTTGCGCCGCGCCGGCAATCGAGTCTCGTGTCGCGGGTGCCATGTTTATGGAAGTCGTCACCATGCTGATTCTCCGTTCGTATCAAAATAAACGTACATTCCTGATACGCGCGTGGGCGGCAAAATAAAAATTTTTCCCGACCCGATAATGGAAAAACCGCAGGCAAATCCTGCGGTTTTTCCGGCCCGGCGGACCTTCGTGTCCGGGAATACTCTATTCCGCCGCCATAGTGAACCGGTACCGGACTACCCGTCGTCCCCGCTCACTTCCCCACAAGCATGACCTTCCCCTCCTCCGCCGCGAACGAGTCCGGGAATTTTTCCACGAGCACCCTGAGCGCCTCCTTCGCCTTCACCGGATTGCCCATTGCCGTGTACGTCTTCGCGAGCCCGAACCATGCCTCGGCGCGGGTCATTGCGTCCGGGTAGCGCTTGATGAGCGCCTCGAACGCAGCGAGCGCTTCCGTATATTTCGCCATGTAATTCTGGAGCACGTGCCCCTTGCGGTACCACGCCTCGTTCGCCTCGTCCGTGTCGCCGTATCGCTCTATGAATTCCTGGTACTTCGCGACCGCGGCCTCCCAGTTGTTCATGCGTTCCAGGAGAAGCGCCTCGTCGAGAAGCTTCCGCGACAACCGCTCGAGCTTAAAATCCGCAAGGTTCACCTGTTTAGGCTCGATCGCCATGTCTCTTACCGCGGTTTCGTAGCCCCGCGAAGAGACCTTTATCTGGTGCGCGCCTTTTGGAAGAAAGGTAAGCACGGGCGCCGTGCCCGCGGGAAGGCCATCAATGCTTACCTCGGCCCCGGGCGGATCGGCCGTAAGCCTCAACGTGCCTATCTTATTGTTGAGCGCGTCCTCGACGTTGCGCGCGATATGGCGCGCCACGGGCCTCATGCCGTCAAGCGAAACGATCTCCGTGTAGCCCGTGAACACGGGCGCCCCTCCCTCGGTGCTCAGAAGCTCGTAGGCGATACAGGTGACGTCCTTGAACACGCGGATGCCCCCCGTAAGCCGGTAGGCGATGCCCCTGACCTTGAGATAGCCGTCCGCGTCGTTGTTCTCGATCACGCCCGCCATCTCGAGGGCCTTCTCGTTGATGAGCGCCTTCGAGTGCGTGCGCTCGATCACCTGGAGCTTGCGCAGCGCCCCGAGCTCGCTGTTGAGCATCTCGGCGAACGCGCCGCCGTATCCGGCGCCCTGCGCCATGACGTTCGCGTCATCGAACTTGAACACGGTGACGGTCGTTTTATCGGCGCCCTCCTTCTCCTTGCCTTCGAGCTCCCCGCCCGTGAAGGTAATCTGGATGTCCTTGTTCACGTAGCGGCAGGCCGAGTCGACCGTGTAGGAATCGATGCCCGATGAATGCACGATGCTCCAGTCGTCCACGTTCACGGTCCGCACGTCCACCTGGTAGAGCGCGCCGAAACGGGAAATGGAGCCCACCGCGATGTAATTGATCTTGAGCGCCTCCCCGACGCCTCTGAGCTCGTCGGGGTTCGCCGCGCCGGCCTGCGCGAGCTCGAGCTTCCTGATATACCCTTCCACCTCGCCCGACTTGCGCAACTGGAACCGCGAGAGCGAACCCAGGTTCGCCGCGATGAGCTGCGCGGCGTTTTCCCCGGGCTTTTCCGCGTCCGCCTCCGCGGTGAGAAGCTCGAAGGAAGCCACGGCGATCTTTATCGCCTTCGCCTGCGACCATGCGATGCCGCACAACGCGCATGCGGCGAATACCAATGCGGCGATTTTCATTCTGGTTTTCATTGTCAGCCCCCCAGCTTCTGGATCCAGAGCCTGACCGCCGCGCGGTCCGGGGCGTTGGGCCGCACCTCAAGATATTTCCGGTACTGCGCGAGCGCCCCGGCGTTATCCCCCATCTTGAGCTCGTAGAGTATCCCCAGGTTCTTATACGCGCTCGCGTAATCGGGCTTCAGCTCCATCACTTTTTTCAAGGACTGCTCGGCCCGCGCGGCGTTTCCCGTCTGGTAGAACATGACACCCATGTTGTTGTACGCCTGGAAGTTCGTCCCGTCGAGCTCGACGGCGCTCGTGTAGGACGCGATGGCGGCCGGGTAGTTCCGCATCTTGTAGTGAAAATTACCCATCTCGAAATGCGCCGGCGCGAGCTTGGGATCGAGCTCGATCGCGGTGGCAAGCTCGTTCTCCGCGTCGCGAAACCGGCCGGACGCGAGGTAGGTCTTTCCCAACAGGTAATGCGCCTCGGGGCCGTTCGGATAATACTTGATCGATTCGAGCGCCGATTTCATGGAGCCGGCCGCGTCGCCCTTCTCCGATTCTATCTGCGCGATCTTCCGGTGAATGGACGCGCGTTCGAAATCGTCCTTCGCGCCGGAAAGCGAGTCGCGCAGTTTATTAAGCTCCTGATTCATCGCCGCCTTCTCCGAGAGCTTCCAGTTGTCCTCGAGTATCGCCTTCTCGCCCTTCTTGCATGCTGGAGAGAAAAATGCGAGCGAACACACGAGTGCGGCCAGGCACAATCGCGTCATCAGTTTCATTGCCGGTTCTCCATGATCAGATTATGATTCCCAATAACAGGATCGTTGTGCGCGGAAAAATTTCAAGTACAATTAGCAGCCGCACGATACGCATCGGGTATACGAATGCATTCATATTCTCCCGCTTCATTTTCGGGGGCCGATGCGCATGCGTGCATGCATCCGTCCCTTTTCACAGGCATGCCTGCCACCGACATCCTATCGGCCATATCCGATACGCGATCCTCGATGAATGCACCAAATTTAACTCAAAGCGTTTTGTGGCGGGCAATGGTCGTGGCAGAGATCGAAGAGATTCATTCCGCAACGATGGCGAATGCCCGCACCGGGAAGGAGCCGAATCGCTTCACCATGGGCGGCACCGCGAAGAAGCGGAAGGCTTTCCCCCGGAGCGCTTCCAGGCCGCAAAGATGCTCGACGATGGGAATCCCCGCGCCCAGCAGGATAGTATGCACCGGGCGCAGCAAATCGAGAGTGCTGTCTATGTTGTAGGAATCGATCCCCACGAGCGCCACACGGGATTGCGCGAGAAGCATGGCGGCGTCTCGCGTGAGGTGAGGATGGCCGGAATAATAGGTCTCGGTGCGCCAGTGCGCATCCCAGCCCGTATAGACGAGCACGGCCTTCCCCGCGAGCGCGAGCCCGGAAAAGTGGGACGCATCGGCGGCCCTTGTACCGGCGGGAAGGCTCACGAGTACGCCTTCCAGGTTAGCGAGCGACGCGAGCGGCAATGCCGCGAGGTCCGCCCCGGCGCGGTGACGGTGATACGGTGAATCCACATAGGTTCCCGTGTTCGCGACCATCTCGATCCTGCCTATGGTGAACTCGGTGCCGGGGCCGTAGTGCGCGTGCGAATCCTCGAAGCCCATGTGCTCTCCGATCGCGGGCGCGGGCAGCCCCTTGTAGGTAATCATCCCGTCTTCTATCTCGTGACTCAGGTCTATGAATCGGTCCATGCTTCCCCCCTCGATACGTGTATCGGACCCCCTGATATTCCCGCGGCGGATCGTGAACAGTCAAACAATAAAATCCACGGGTATCCACCGCCGTCCCTTTGCGGCGATAATCCGGATTCCCGGATTATTGTCCGGCGGCGCCCCCGGCATTTCTGCTTGACGCGGACTCTATTCTCTGCGTATACTCGGCGCATATCGGCGTGCGGGATCGCGCGCGGCTTCTCATCGAAAAAATCTGACGCACCAAATTCAGGCAGGAAATGGAAAGGAGGTACCCGTATGACTCGCAGGCTATTATTCATTATTCTCGCGGCGGCCTTGGCCCTCTCGTGGGGATGTAAAAAAGACATCGGGGGGGTCATGCTCGAGAACGCGGCGTTGCGCGACAAGCCCACCACCGAGACGGGGGCCTTCAAGTGGATCGCCAACGTGAACCGCGGGCAGGAGCTCAAGGTGCTCATGGTGCAGAAGGACGGCGACTGGATGGAGGTCGTGCTCCCCGACGGAACGACGAAGGGCTGGATCCAGAAACAGTTCGTTTTCGAAGGGAAGAAGCAGGTGATCGAGTTCGACGAGAAGACGAAGCTCCACGAACAACCGGACGGCGACTCGCCCGTCAAGGGGCAGCTCGCGAAAGGCACCAAGGCCATCGTGATCGCCGAAAAGGGCGACTGGGTCAAGGCGCATGTGAACATGCAGCTCGTGGGCTGGGTGAAGAAAACGGCGGCGCGCGAAGCGCCCGACGCGAAGGCGAAGCCGGGCAACGAGATCGCGATACCGGGGATCGGGAAGTGCCAGTACGAGGCGTCATCGGCGCTGCCGGACAGCGGCGGGTACAACTTTGGCGCGGCGAACCTGTTTGACGGCAACCCCGGCACCACCTGGCAGGTGGGCAACGACGGCATAGGCCAGTGGATCGCGGTGAGCTTTCCCGAGGCGACATCGGTGACGGTGTCGATGATCAACGGCTTCGTGCTTAAAGACAAAAATTTCGCGAGCTACGGCGCGGACGGCGACCTCTACGTGCTCAACAATCGCGTTAAATCGATGCGCGTCGAGATCACCGCGGATAACGGCAACACCTTCACCTCGGCGGTCAATTTCGAGGACAACAGGCGCGACCTCCAGAACGCCGGCACCTACAAGGGCGTGAAGCGCCTCAAGTTCATCATAGACGGCGTCTACAAGGGAACCAAGTGGCAGGACACTGCCCTCGCCGAGCTGAAGCTCGCGAAGGCCATGTAGGCGTTTCGGGAAAACCCCACAGCACAGGCGGCAGGGCGGCAACGCCCTGCCGTGTCTGTTTTTCAGGATACCCCCCGCCCATTCGCAAGCCTCTTGATTTAAACGATCGGCTTTTCATCTGTGAGGTGCCGGGTCACGGCGTCTCCGAATATTTGATAATGAGATTGACGGCTCCGCGTTATTCGTATAACGTCGAACAATCCAGTTCCCCCTGCTTTCTTGAAACCGATCGAGGAGGCTCCCATGAAAATTACCCATCCAGTCCCTGCAATCGTCATTCTCGTACTATGCCTGGCCGCATTCTCATCCGCGGCACATGCGGACCAGCAGAGCAACTTCCAGATCGCCCCGTCTCCCATCGCCTATCCCTATTTCGAATCGGGCCGCACCGACATGACCGCGGGCGGGGCCCTCGTGAGCATCTCGATGGGCGAGCTCTCCCTGTTAGGCGCAAACGGTGAATTCAAAGGCAGGGGCGCATTTACGGAATTCCTGGCCCTGGACTTCGAAGCAGGTCTCATGATGATGGGCGGGACCATGCCCGGAATCCCCCCCATTACAACTATTTACACTAGTTCGGCACCATATACCCCATATTTCACACGGGTCGACGGAGACGCGACTTTGTTTCTATTCGGAATGCGCGCGAGCACCAATATTGAGATACAGGCCATCCATACGAGTGATTTCAGCCTCATATTTTTCGCAGGGCCGAATTTTGGTTTTTCCCTGTTCACCATAAACACGCCCTACAGCGTCATTGTGCCCCCGCCATTTGCCAACCAGGGCGAGGTATTTTCAGGCTACACCGATACTGTGAATATCAATTCCACTACCTACGGCATCCAGTATGGCGTTCAGTTCGATATACCCCTGGGCGGCCAGGTGCGGCTGAGCCCGTTTTTCATGATAAGCTCTTTCAAGGGCAGCGCCACGCTCACCGACAATCCCGGCTATTCGGGGGCCGGTTCCACATCCATCACCGTGGACATCCCGAATACCGTCTCAATGTCATACGGGTTTGATATTATTTTCGATGATATCAGCATAGGGACCGTACTTCAGCAGCTCCAGTCCTCGGCCAAGGGCTCGGAGAAGCAGCGCGTGATCCAGATCTCGGCGAGTTACCACTTTTCAGGGGGCTCTGAGGGCGAGGAGAAAAAGCATGGCTTCGAACCGGAGCCGCCGGAGAAATAGGCAAAATCAAATCGCCCCGGCATCCTTGAACCTACCAATTACCTAAATCACAAAAACCGCATCAGGAGGCCCCCTAAATCCCCCGGAGGGGGACTTCAACAATCGGCAGAATATGCATTTTCTATTAATGGCAAATGTCGTTACCCCTCGCCGGGGGGCATGGAGGGCGTTTTTTGACTTGTGGGTAATGGGTAGTTACGAAAGGGGGCGCGCCGACAGGCGGGGGGATTTAACGCACAATTGAGAGCCCGCCCGTTACCTTATTTTCCCGGCCTCCCGCACCATTCCACGATCGCGTCCACCAATCCGTCAATGGTGTACTCCTTCGCCTCGATGTCCACGCGCTTTCCAAGCTCGCGAAGCGCCGCGGAGGTGACCGGACCGATCGACGCCAGGGCGGCGCTGGTATCCTTCACCATGGCGAAAAAGTTTTTCGCGGTCGAACTGCTCGCGAAGGTGACGATATCGGCGTCGCGCACCCGCTCGAGCGCTTCCGCCCCCGCGTCATCCGGCATCACGGTGTCGTAGATATGCACGCGGTCGACCGATGCCCCCAGCCCGGCGAGCCCGGTACTGAGCACCTCGCGCGCGCCTGACGCGCAGGGAAGCAGTACGCGCGCCCCCGCGACACCCGCCTTCCCGAGCGCCGCGAGCGCCGCCTCGGCGACGTATTCGTCGGGCACGAGGTCGGCCACGATTCCGCGTCCCGCGAGCTCCGCCGCGGTCGCGGGCCCTATCGCGGCGATCCGGCACGCATGCAGCGCACGCGCGTCGAGACCGTTATCCGCCATCGCCTGAAAGAATATGCCCACGGCGTTCTGGGAGGTGAATACGATCCAGGAATAGGTCCCTATTTTCCCCAGCGCCTCGCGAAGGGAACGCTGGTCCCCGGGAATCCTGATCTTTATCGATGGAAGCTCTATCGCCTGCGCGCCCAGCGCGGCAAGCTTCCGGGAAAGTACCGAGGCCTGCTCCCTGGTGCGCGTCACGACGATATTTTTCCCGAACAGCGGGAGCGTGTCGAACCAGCGAAGCTTTTCGCGCAGGCCCGCCACCCGCCCCACCACTATGATCGCGGGAGGCGTCATGCCCGCCGACGCCGCGGAGGCGGCGATATCCCCGAGCGTCCCCGCCGCCGTGCGCTGGGCGGGCGTGGTCCCCCAGGTGACCACCGCCGCGGGCGTGTCCGCGGGGAATGCCTTCCGCGTAACGAGCGAGGAGGCGATGTGCTCCAGGTTTTTCATCCCCATGAGGAAGACGAAGGTTTTATCGGGATCGTAGTCCGGGAAGTTTACGTCCTCGCCCTCCGGGGCGTCCGCGCGGCGATGCCCGGTGATCACCTCGAAGGCGTTCGCGAAATCGCGGTGGGTCACCGGTATCCCGGCGTAGGCCGGCGCTGAATAAAACGAGGAAATTCCCGGAATTATGGCGAAGGGAATGCCGTGCTTTACCAGCTCCTCGGCCTCCTCGCCGCCGCGGCCGAAGATGAAGGGGTCGCCCCCCTTCAGCCGCACCACGACCTTCCCCTCCAGGGCTTTTCGAACCAGGAGCGCGTTTATCTCCTCCTGAGGCAGCGTGTGGTCTCCCCCCTGCTTTCCCACGTAAATCTTTTCGCACGAAAGCGGGCCCAGCACGGAAGGGTTCGCGAGGAAATCATAGATGACGCACTCCGCGTCGCGCAGCGCGTTTAGCGCCTTGACCGTTATCAGGTCGGGGTCGCCGGGACCGGCCCCCGCGAGGTAGACGAATCCTTTTTTCATAGCAGCGAATCGGCCCCTTCCTCTTTCAGTATCCGCGCGAGCTCCGCGCCCGCGCGCTCGGGATCCTCGTCCACGACCGTGCGCCGCAGCAGGGCGCTTCCGTCCAGTGCGGCGATCACCCCCGAGAGATGGACCCTGGGTCCCTGGACGATGCCCAGCGCACCCAGGGGGACATGGCACCCCCCGCCGAATTCCTTTAAGAATGCGCGCTCCGCGCGTATCGCCCGCGCGGTCTCCCGGTGCTCCAGGGCGGAAACGATTTCGGCTAACGCGGAATCGCCCGCGCGCACCTGGAGCGCGAGCGCCCCCTGCGCGGGGGCCGGAAGAAAATAGGAAAAGGGCAGCGTGAAATCGACGAATCCGGAGAGGTTGAGCGCGAGCCGCGAGAGTCCCGCCCGCGCGAGTATAACCGCGTCGAACTTGCCCTCGGCCAGACGCCTCACGCGTGTGGGCACGTTGCCGCGGAGCGGCCGCACCTCCACCCCGGGATGCGCCCTCCGAAGCTGGGCCGCGCGCCTGAACGACCCCGTCCCCACCACGGCACCGTCACCGAGCGGGAAGGCCTTCTCCCGTGCGTACCGGTCGGCGCGCACCAGGAGCACGTCCGAGGGGTCTTCGCGGACGGTGATCGCGGCGACCGCGAGCCCGGGCGTTTCCTCGGTGGGAAGGTCCTTCATCGAATGCACCGCGAGGTCGGTGCGCCCCTCGAGCAGGGCGTCCTCGATCTCCCTGGTGAAAAAGCCCTTCCCCTCCATCTTATCGAAGGAAAGGTGCTGCACCTTGTCGCCCTGCGTCTTGATGATCACGATCTCGACGCGCTCGCGGCCCAGTAGCCCGGCCACGTGGCGTGCCTGCCAGAGCGCGAGGTCGCTGCCGCGGGTCCCTATCCGTATTTTATCCATATCGTTATACCTGGCGCCGACGCGGAAAATCCGTCCGGGAGACATGGCGTCCCCTGACGCGTCGAGCATCACACAAGCAGAACCGGACATCGTTGTCAAGTCGATAAACGGATGGGTGTCCGCGCACGCCGGGGAAGCGCGACTTCGCTCCCTGAGGGGAAGCCCGACTTCGCTCCCTGAGCGGAGTCGAAGGGAGCGCCGGGGAAGCGTTATGGGCGGAGTTCCTTGATGTAGTACTGAATGCTGAAAGGAATGCTTTCGTCCAGCACGGGTTTGCCGGGCTCCCCGGTGGGCCGGAGAAGCCGCGCGAGGTTCACCCTCGCAAACTCGTTTTCACGCTCGAGCCGCCTTGAGTTGTCGATCGCCTTCCAGTAGCTCACGCTGGCCTTCGTTTCGTTTCCCTTCCGGTGAAATACCGAGCCCATGTTGTTGTACGCGGAGGCGAGCGTTCCATAAATTTTAAGGTGATCGGCGCGGTCCGGGAACACCGTCTTGATCTTTTCGGTTTTCCGCTCGAAGCTGTTGATGAGCTTAAGGTATTCGCCGCGCGCCGCCTCGATATTGTCCATGTGGTAGAACGCGTTCCCCAGGGCGAACATGATCTCCGGGTTTTCCACGAAATCCTCGTAGAGGTCAAGCCATTGCTCGAGCGCCTTTTCGTACTGCTGCTTCAGGTAGAATATCCGACCCAGGTTGTAGGAAAGCTCGGGCGCCTTGTAGCCCTCGTCCGCAGCCGCCTCGTATTTCGTCTGCGCGATCTCGTAATTCGCGCGCTGCTCTATCTCGTTTTCCCGGTCTTCTTCCTCCTCGAGCTCGTCGCCAAACCGCGAGGTCGCCTTGACCTGGTCGAAGAAGTAATAGAAGATATTGCCCATGAGATGGTAGGACCTGCCCACCGTCTCCGTTTCCTTGTAAAAATCCTCCATCGCGAATTCGGGCGGGCTCAGGTTCGCCTGCACCGCCTTGTTTAGATAGTCGTAGGACTTCACGGGCTGCTTCGTCATGTAGTAATACTCCCCGAGAAGGTGGAGGGCGGCGAAATAAGCGGGCTCCAGCTTCAGCGCCTTCTGGAGATAGCTCTCCATGAGCGTGAGGTTCTTCTCGTCCCTGTTCAGCCGCGCGTACGCGACGTACAGCGGCGGGTAATCGGGATCGCGCTGGTGCAGCGCGCTGAGCACGGCGCGCACCGCCGGGTAGGGATTGTCCGCGAGATCCTTGAACCGGTTCGACTGGATGCCGTAGTCGAGCCGGATGTTGACCTTGTCGGTTCTCTTCTTGCCCAGGTAATAGTTGGCAAGCTTGTAGAGCAGGGGCGAGGGCGCCTTTTCAAGCAGGTCCTTGTCCTGCATCGCGACGTGAACGCTCACCACCTCCGGCAGCACGTCGCGCTCGATGTACAGGTTCAGCAGCCCCGCGTGGCCCTCGGCGGACTTCTTGTTGATACGCAGCATGTCCTCGTAGTACTGCTTTGCCTTGAGGTAGTGCCCCTGGTAGAAATACGCGTTTCCCACGCCGTAGAGCGCCGTCTGGTTCTCCGGTTCGCGGGTGAGCACCATGCGGTAATACTTGATCGCGAGATCCAGCCGGTTCTCTTTCTTGTCGCGCCGCAGCCTCTTGAAATCGACGTCGGGGACGCGCGCGTAGAAATAGCCCAGGTTGTTGAGCGTCTCGACGTTCACGGGGTCCAACTCGATCGCGTTTTCGAGCTTCTTGATCGCGTAATCGTACTCGTGCTTGTCGAAATAGGCGCGCGCGTACGCGTTGTAACCGGGAATGTAGTTCTTGATAAAATGCTCGTCCACGTCGCGGAAGAGCTTCTCCGCCTTTTCGTAGTCGCGGGGCTTCTTGTTCACCGGGTCGCCCTTCTCGCGGATATACGCCACGCCCTCGCGGATGAGCTTTTTGGCCATGTACGGCTTGTAGATGAACTGGTAGCAGAGCACCGTCGTGAGGAAGGTAACCGCGGCGACGATCGCGAATACGCGCGTCGCCTTAAACAGCTTCTTCTGGCGCTCGATGCCCACCTTCGTGTATTCGGGGCGCGCACTTATAACCCGCCTTCCCTCGCGCGGCGCCTCCTCGGCGATGTCGATGAAGATGCCGAGCTTGCCCTCCAGGAAATCCTTGACCGCCTCTTCCGAGCCGCCCTTCAGGATCAGGTCCACGAGCGCGCGCGCGTCGGGGACGGGCAGCCTGTCCGTCATGATCGTGTCCTTCACCGCCCTTCTCAGGGCGGGATGGAACAGCATGAGCGCCTTCTTGAGCTTGCTGAGCTCCCTGGATGACAGGTCCAGCCCCTCGTCGCCCGCGGGGGCCCGCTCCCCGGGGAGGGGTTCGATATCGAAGGATTCCGCCGCGCGCTCCTTCCGCGCCTTGGGGGCCGGCTCGGGCTCCGGTTCCTCGAACGCGCCCAGGTCGGCGGAATCGGCGAAATCCTCGAACGACTCGATTTTTTCTTCGCGGCGCGGAGGGGCTTCCGCGAACACATCGAGCTCCGGCTCGGCGGGTTTCTTCGCCGCGGGTTCTCCGGACAGACTCATGGGCTCCGGGATATCCAGGCCATGCATGTCTTCGGGCATCTCCTCGAACGGCTGAGGGGCTTCCTCCGTCTTGCGCCTTCCGGGGGGAGCCGTCTCATCCGGCAGGGGTATCTCGCCGGCCCCGAACTCGGGTATATCGGCCTCACCGACCTCCGGCATGTCCGATATTTCCTTCACCGAAATATCGGACAGGTCGCCGATATCCAGGTCCACGTCCTTGTCGAGTCGGACCTCCTGCCTGGCCTCGGTCCCCGCACCGGCCCCCGGGATCTCGTCAAGGTCACCGATCCCGAGCTCGTCCTCCGGGGGCGCCTTGCGCGCCGGCTTCGGCTCTTCCGCGAACCCGCTGTCCGGGATGTCCTGCAGATCGACCGAGGGGGGCTCGCCGGCGGTGAGCTCCTCGAGGTCCCCCAGCGTCCCTTCCGAGACGGGCTTCCGGGCGCGCGGCGGCGCCTCCTCGATTTCGGGCATTTCGCCCAGGCCGGCGAACTCGTCGGCGGGGAGTATATCGGCCCCCTCGCCGCTTACCGGGGCTTCCGGCGCCTGGGCGCCCTCGTCGAAAGGCTCGAGCGCCGATATATCCAGCGTCTCGGCGACGTCCTCGGCGGGCCGAATGCGTCCCCTGACGGGGGCCGGCTCCTCCTCGACGAACTCGATCGCATCGGAGATGTCCTCGATCTCCTCTATAGCCTCTATGCCCTCTTCGTCCCCCGGACGGAGATCGCCGTCATCGAGCGTCTCCTCGATCTCCTCGGGGAGCGCGACGCGCGCGGCCGGGGGCCTGCGCGCAGGCACGCCCTCGCTCGGCATGAGACCGATAATCCGCTCGATCTCGGCGAGCTCCTGCGGCGTATATTCTATTTTCTGTTCGCTGTCACCCATTGGCTGCTATCCGGAACACGCCGCGCGGCGGCGTTGCGACATAATCATTACGCGTGATCGCGCATTAAAAATCAATCCCTTTTCGCGCCCGCACCCCGGAGTACGCGTGCCGCGTTCGGCGGCTGGAAAATCCGCGTTCGCCTTCACCCCGCGGGCACCGGCCTCAAAAATACGGGATAATGAAGCCCTTTTCACATAGCGCCCGCCCCCGTCGGTATCAACGCGGGTTGAAGCAATTCCTCGATCAGTTTCCCGTAAGCGCGCGCGTTTTTGCATAAATATTTTTACTATACCTATCGACATAATTAATACAACGCATGAAAACAATTTGACCCAGGCCAAAGGTCCGCCCATGCATCTGAAGCTCAAGCAGCTCGCTGCCTTTCTGCCGCTCCTCGTGACCGGCTTTACCCCGAACGATCCCGCCGTCCCCGTGGCGGAGAGCTACTACCAATATCTACTCCTGAAAGAGGCGTCCGCGCCGCGCGAGGTCAAGGCGATACGCGCCTACGACAGCGGCCTCGCCCCCAGGATGGAGAGCGGGCTCCTCTTCACCTACAAGAGCCGGTCGGCGAAGCGGGTCCAGGTGGCGGGTAGCTTTAGCGAGTGGAAGCCGGTCCCCATGATGCGGGGAGACAACGGCGTGTGGTTCTACCTGCTCACGGGGATCGAGGAACCCGGCGAGGTCCGCTACAAGTTCGTCGTGGACGGCATGTGGACCAGTGATCCAAGGAACGCCGGCGTCCAGGACGACGGGGGCGGCTCCTACGTCTCGCTCGCGCCGCACGAGGGGAGCGGCGAGGGGACGCACCTGACCTACCGCATACTGGAGAAAAACCTCGTGGAATTCCGCCTCTACAGGCCCGAGGCCCGCATGATCTCCCTGGTCGGCGATTTCAACAACTGGAACCCGGAAAACGATCTCATGCGCCGCGATGCCACGGGGACCTGGCGGCTGCGCAAGCGCCTGCAGAAGGGAAATTACCGGTACAAGTACCTGATCGACGGCGCCTGGAGCGTGGACGTGTACAATGCCGACACCTCGCGGGACGATATCGGGAAGCTCTGTTCGCGGATACTCGTGAAATAGACCCCGTCACCGGGAGGCGGCCAGGGCGAGGTTGCGGGTGATAAAATGTTCGATCTCCTCGCGCGGCCACGAGCCGTACATCTCATCGAGCAGCCTTCCTCTATAGAAGATCTTCACGCAGGGTATGCGCTGTATGCCGAACCGCCGGGCCGTCCATTCATGGTCGTCCACGTTCAGCTTGGAAAATTTCATCTTCCCGGCGTATTTTCCCGAAAGGTCTTCCAGTATGGGGGCGATCATCCTGCAAGGACCGCACCACTCGGCCCAGAAGTCCACGAGCACCGGCAGGTCGCCGTGAAGCACCTCGCTGTTGAAGGTCGCATCGGTAAGGTTCAGCAGGGGTCCCTTCGCGTAGGGGCCCGAGGGCGTAAGGATCAGAATCGCCGCGATCAGCGGCAAGAGGATAGTGCGCATGAATATCTCCTGGTGTGTCCTGAAATGAAATATACCGCCCGTTCCCGGAATTTTCACCGGCATTTTTCATACGGGGCGATATCGGACCCCTCTCCCGCCGTTCCCGGAATTCCCGGGATGACCGTACCCTTCGCCGGCGGAATTTCTGGTACGCTGCCGAAAACGTGCTTAATTGTATCTTGGGGACACGCTGTCCATCATGAAACGGCGCGGGGAGCCGGGCTGCGGTACGTGAGCTTTCCGCCGCCTGCCCGCGTGTCCCGTTCCGCAGACACAGTATGAGCTTTCGTTACGACATTACCGAAATCGACGCCCACCTGCTGGTGACGAGCCGCGGCGTGCAGAACACGCTCACTGAATCGCTCGCCTACATCAAGACGATCGTCGACACCTGCAGAAACCGGAATCTCGCGCTGGTCCTGCTCGACGAGCGGGAGGTGGCCTACCGCGAGACAATGCTCGACACCCATATCATGGTCGAATTCCTGACGGAAAAGCTCAAGGAATTCCCGGTAAAAAAGATCGCCTGTGTGCCCGCGAAACGCTATTACTCCCAAGTTCGCGACTTCGAAACGCTCATGCGGAACAAGTCGCTTAACTACAAGACCTTTCGCGACATGGAACTGGCGCGCGCCTGGCTCCTCGATCACGGCGCCTCACCCGGCGGTTCGGGTTATTGAGGCGGCGGGGTCCGATTCGCTAACACGCGAGGGACACGCCCGCGCAAGCCGGCAGCGCCCGCACAGGGGCCTTTTCCTGCACACCTCCTTCCCGTGGTTCACGATGAGCGCGTGGTACTCGTTGTACTCCGGGACCCCTCCCCTGAAGCGCGCGTGAAACATCCGCTGAATCGCGTCATAGCTCTCCGATCCCAGGAGAATTCCCAGCCGCGTAAAGACGCGGCGCGTGTAGGCGTCCACCACGAACACCTTCCTCCCCATCGCGTAGAGCAGAATGGAATCCGCCGTCTCGGGTCCTATGCCGTTCACCGCGAGAAGCTCCTCGCGCAGGATGGCGGTATCCGCGCCTGCCGCCTTCGCGAAGGAATAGCCGTACCCGCGGAACCAGTCGAGAAAATTCAAGAGCTTCTTCGCCTTCTGGTTGAAGTAGCCGGTGGGGCGTATGAGGGGCGCGAGTTCCCGCGCGCCCAGGGCATGGAGCCTGCGGGGATGCAGAAGGCGCTCCCCCCTGAGGGTGCGGATGGCCGATTCGACGTTTTTCCAGGAGACGCTTTGCGTGAGGATGGCCCCGATCGCGACCTCGAAATCGGTGCGGCCGGGCCACCAGTGCTGCGGCCCGTATTCCCTTAATAGAAGATCGTATACGCGGTTTACGGTGAGCACGCCCGTCACAGGCTGAGCGGAAGGCGCTTCGATTCGGCCTGGTCCACGAGCACGTCGCCGTCTTCCTTGTATTTCTTCAATAGAAAATGCGTCACGGTGGACTGTACATTTTTGATCGTGGCGAGCTTCTCGGACACGAAGAGCGAAACCTGCTGCAGGCTGGGCCCCTCCACCTGGACCAGCAGGTCGTAGCTTCCCGAGAGAAGATACACCGCCGAGACCTCGGGAAATTTGTAGATCGCCTCGGCGACCGCGTCGAACCCCACCCCGCGCTCGGGGATCACCTTGACCTCGATGAGGGCGCGCACGTCGAGGTTGCGCACCCGCATCCAGTTGACGTGCGCCTTGTACCGGAGAATGATCTTGTCCTTCTCGAACTGGGCGATATACTTCCGGACCTTCGCGGGCGTCGTGTCGAGCTGCCGCGCGATGTCCTCCGGCGTCGTTTTCGCGTCCTTGGCGAGGATTTCGAGTATCGCCTCGCCGGTCTCGTCGGTCTTGTAGGGGCGCATCATGGGTTCGTTCCGCCTCCCTGGCAGTACGCGCGCGTCACGGAAATGGCCGCGTGCGAAAAATTATGTACTTGAATAAATTCACGTTTCGATTTTTCGTCAATTATAAATTTAGCCCGACACGATGCAGCCAGGATGACCAGGATCCCCCCCATAGCCATTATTATCCCCCACGGGGGATACGCGGTGCCCGAGGAGCTTGCGGGCATTCACGCGCTCGAGCCGTTCGATCTGTTCTTCGAGGCTGACTCGTGCGCGCGGGACATCTTTCGCCTGGCCGACGGCCTGTGCGAGCGGTTCGAGACGGACATCTCGCGCGTCTTCATGGACGTCGACCGGCCCCCCATGGACCTCCCGCCGCGCACCGCCGACGGCGTCATCAAGATCGAGACGCCCACGGGCCGCAGCGTATACCCCGAGGGCGTGTTTCCCGACGAGATCGCCATCGCGAACATGCTGCGGCGCTACTATTTCCCCTTTCACACCGCGATCGAGAAGGCGGTTTCCTCGAAGCGGGTCAGGCTGATACTCGACTGCCACACGATGATGCCCGTGGGTCCCGAGCACTCGGTGGACGCCGGAAGCCCCCGGCCGCTGTTCTCCGTACAGAACCTGTCCGGGGGCGCGGGCGGCGGGGACCGGACCGCCCCGGATCGCCTGGCCGAGGCGCTGCTGGAGAATCTGCAGAAGTCGTTCGGCGCGGAAACGGGGACGGTGGCGAAACGCTTCACGCTTAACGCACCCGTCTTCCCCACCTATACCGCGGGCCGGTACGGGACCGGGCGCGTCCCCGTGCTCAGGCTCTCGGTTTCGCGCGCGCTGTTCCTCACCGATCGCTATTTCAACTACGAGCGGATGAAGGTGGACGCCGCCCGGCTGGACGCCATCCGGGCGCGCCTGGAAAGCGCAATCACGCGCTTCATGGAGAAAAACCTTCAGCCCGGAGGGAAATTTTAGACATCACGCTTGCGCGATACTGTCTATAAAAAGTGATTGACAAATAAATCCAATAGAACCCATTGTCCTCCAATCAGACGCGCAACTGCTATGAACCCCGTGAAACCGCGTGAAGCGGACGACCGCCGTTCCCTCAGCCGGCAGGCTGAATGCGGTGCGCGGTATGCCCGTTCTGCATCTCGCACGAACACGGCTCGCGCATCGAACTTTCGCTTCGCTCGATCGATACCGCACTCTGTTAAAAATTTAATATAAGAAGGGAAACCCATATGAAAAGCTTCCTTCTGTACAGTTATTTCATTATCCTGATAATTCTCAGCGTCTACGGTGCGCACCGCTATTACATGATCTACCTGTTCCGGAAGTACCGGCACAAGGACATGTCGCCCGAAAAGCAGTGGGACAAGCTCCCGAAAGTGACCATCCAGCTTCCGGTCTTCAATGAGAAGTACGTGGTCGAGCGGCTCATTGACAAGGTGGCGCTTATACGCTATCCCAAGAAGCTTTTACAAATCCAGGTCCTGGACGACTCCACCGACGATACCGTCGAGATCGCCGCGGCCAAGTGCAAGGCGATGAAGAAGCAGGGCGTCAACATCGAGTACATCCGCCGGACCAACCGCCAGGGCTATAAGGCGGGGGCGCTCGAAAACGGCCTCAAGACCGCCACGGGCGAATTCGTCGCGGTGTTCGACGCGGACTTTCTCCCCGGCCCCGAATTCCTGGAAAAGACCGTACAGCATTTCACCGACCCGAAGGTGGGCATGGTGCAGGCACGCTGGGACCATGAGAACAGGCGCTACTCCCTCCTCACCGAGTGCCAGAGCATACTCCTGGACGGCCATTTCATGATCGAGCATACCGCCCGCAACCGCAGCGGCCGGTTCTTCAACTTCAACGGCACCGCCGGCATCTGGCGGCGCGCCGCGATCGCCGACGCGGGCGGCTGGCAGCACGACACCCTCACCGAGGATCTGGACCTCTCCTACCGTGCGCAGATGAAGGGATGGCGCTTCGTGTACCTCCCCGACCTTACCGTCCCGGCCGAGCTGCCCATAGAGATGTCGGCCTTCAAGGCCCAGCAGTTCCGGTGGGCGAAGGGCTCCATCCAGACGTTCATGAAACTCTACGGAAAGATACTCAAGTCCGATATGCCGGTGCGCGTGAAGATCGAGTCCTTCTTCCACATGGGCGCGAATTTCGCCTACCTGCTCATGGTAGTGCTCTCGCTGCTCATGCCCATGAACATCATCGCGCGCTACAACACCGAGGGGCTCAAGGACCTGGTCTACCTGGACCTGCCGATATTCTTCTTCGCGACGGTCTCGGTCATGTTCTTTTATCTATACTCGGAATTCATCGTCATCCAGGAGACGCTCAGCGTAAAGCACCGCTCCAGGCTGAAGCCCATCATCTTCCTGCCCCTGGTGCTTTCGATCGGGATAGGACTGGGCATCAACAACTGCAAGGCCGTGCTCGAGGCGCTGTTCAAGAAGGAGACGCCCTTCGAGCGCACACCCAAGTACAACGTGTCCGATACGACCGCGGGCGTGGATCGCGCGAAGAAGCTGGTCGCAAACGTATATCGCATCAAGAAAATCGACTGGGTCTCAATCATTGAGCTCGTGATGGGGCTCTACTTCACCTTCGCGGTGTATTACGCCTATACGAATGAAATGTTCACCACCCTTCCCTGGATCATGCTCTTCCAGGTAGGTTTCCTGTACACGGCGTTCCTGTCAATGTTCTTCACGCCGCTCAGCGTGCTCCTGAAACGGCAGGCAGCGTAACGACGAACGCCGGGGTTTCCCCCCAGCGTTATTAATTTCCAGGCACCCCCCCTTCCGGGCTTATTATTACCCATAACTTACCCGGCCGCCCAAGCTACGGCAAGGGCGTGCAAGAAGTTAGAATAAAAGATATAGAGATCGGAGAGCCGGGAGGTTGCTTATGACCAAAGCGCACACGAATCGCGGTCCGGTGCGGGTCGGCATTATAGGCTATGGAGACATAGCGGGGCCGTATATGCAGACGCTAGAGCCCTACCGGAGCCGACAAATCGAGCTTGTCGGCGTGGCGGGCCGGACCCCGGACAAATGCGCCGCGTTCGCGAAACAGCACGACCTCCGCGCCTACGGATCGATTCCCGAATTATTGGCGGACAAGGGCGTTGAGCTTGTCCTCGACCTCACGGCCCAAAACGCGCACACAGAGGTAGTGTCGCTGTGCCTGGACGCCGGGAAAAACGTCTACTGTGAGAAACCCATCGCTTTTAACTATCGCGAGGCAGCGGAACTGACTGCAAAGGCCAAAAAGGCGGGGCTTCGCCTGGGGTCGGCGCCTTCAAGCTTTTTGGGAGAGGCGCAGCAGACCGCCGCAAAGCAGATTCGCGAGGGACGTCTGGGGACGGTGCGTCTGGTCTACGCCGAGATTAACCACCATCGAATCGAGACATGGCACCCCTCCGCGCCGCTCTTCTACGCCTGCGGACCGCTTTTCGACATGGGGCCATACGCGCTCGTTTTGCTCGCAAGCATCTTCGGTCCGGTCCGGAGCGTCACCGGCTGGGGCCGCATTATCCTCGGGGAGCGGCATACGAAAGACGGAACGCCTTTTCGCCTCGAAAAACCGGATTTCGTGGTTGCCCTGCTGGAGTTCGCGAGCGGTCCAGTGGCGCGGTTAACCGTCAATTATTACACCGATTGGATGAAGAAGGAGGGGGAACTGGTGGAGTTTCACGGCGATAAGGGCTCTTTATACCTGGCGCACGTCTCCATTTTCAGTGCCGGCGTGGAGTATGCGGACTTTGGAAAACCCTACGAGCCGGTGCCCTTCGTTAAAGAGCCGTTCAAGGGGATTGAGTGGGGACGCGGCTTGATTGACATGGCCGAGGCGATGCGCGGCGACCGCCCGCATCGGGCGACGGGCGAACAGGCGGCACACATCATCGAGGTACTTGAGGCGATTGAGGAATCCGTACGAATTGAGCGCTCCGTCGCGGTGAGCTCGACGTTTTCGCCGCCCGCCCCGATGGAGTGGGCGCTGTGACAAATAAAACGGTATTCGATTTCACGAAGCTGCGCCCGTATCGGACCCGCCGCGGCCGAATACGCCTCCGCAAAGGGGAAGCGCGGGAAATCCCGGGGGTCACCCCTATTCCGTCGAGAGTATCTCGCGTATTTTCTGGAAGAGATCGTTAAGGAGAAACGGCTTGGGGATGAACTGGACCCCCCGGTTGATCATGGCGCGCGTCATGATTCCCTGTTCCGCGTAGCCGGACATGTAGAGGACCCGCGTGTCGGCAAGCCGCGACGCGAGCTTTCCGACGAGCTCCGGGCCGGTGGTGTCGGGCAGGACCACGTCCGAGAGGATGAGGTCGATATGCGATTCGGCGGCGGCCACGGCCTTCTCCGCCTCGGCGCCGCTCTGGGACTCTATGACATTGAAGCCCTGCAGGGCGAGCGCCTTGGAGATGAGCTTCCTCACGGGCTCCTCGTCCTCCACGAGCAGGATCGTTTCCCGGCGCTCCGAGGGGCGCACGGCCCCGACCTTTTTTACCGCCGGGGCGGCCGGCTTCTCGCCCGACTGCTCCACGCGCGGCAGGAGGACGGTGAAGGTCGTGCCCTTGCCCGGGGTGCTCTCCACGGAGATATAGCCCCCGTTTTGCTTCACGACACCGTACACGGTCGCGAGCCCCAGGCCGGTCCCCGCCTCTCCCTTAGTCGTGAAAAACGGCTCGAATATTTTTTCCTGAATCTCCGGGTCCATGCCGATGCCGTTGTCGGATATCTTCAGGACCACGTAGAGTCCCGGGTACAGGCCCGGTTTCTTGAGCGACTCCCCGTAGGTCACCAGCGCGTTCGTGATCGAAATCATGATCCTGCCGCCGCGCGGCATCGCGTCGCGCGCATTCACGATCATGTTGACGATGAGCTGTTCCATCTGCGTGGGATCCGCCTCGATGAATCCCGGCCCGCGATGGGGTTCGATCGAGAGGTCGATATTCTCCCCGATCACGCGGCGCAGCATTCTTTCCATCGAGGCAAGCGCCTCGTTCAGGTCCAGCTTTACCGGCTTGATCATCTGCTTGCGGCTGAAGGCGAGGAGCTGCCTGGTGAGCTCCGAGGCGCGCGTGGATATCCGGATGATGTCGTCCAGGTTTTCCCGGAGGATCTCCGGATCGTCGAGCGCGGCGAGGGAGAGCTCCGCGTTTCCCAGGATCGCCGTGAGCAGGTTGTTGAAATCGTGCGCGATCCCACCCGCGAGCCTGCCCACGGCCTCCATTTTCTGCGCCTGCAGGAGCTGCCGCTCCAGGCGTTCCTTCCCCTCTTCCGCCGATTTCTGCGCGGTGAAGTCGCGGATATACCCCTCGAGGAAGCCGCCCTTACCGCCCGGGTCCAGGCGCACGCTGGTGTTCATGGAAACCCACACGATGCCGCCGTCCTGCCTGCGAAAGCGCGTTATAAAATCGTTCACGTCGGAGCCGGCGTCGGCCCGGACGCGAAGCTCCCGGGCGTCCCGGGCCTCCAGGAAAAACCCTTCCATGTTCTTCTCATGCGCCATGAGTTCTTTGATGGAAGAATACCCGAGCATGCGGGCCATCTCGGGGTTCACGGTAAGCACCGTCCCGTCGAGCGAGGCCTGGTAGAGCCCCACGGGGAGATTTTCGAAAAGCTCCCGGTAGCGGCGCTCGCTGGTCGCGAGCTCGGTCTGGGAGGCGATGAGCTCCTCGTTGGTGGCGTTTAGCTCTTCGTTCGTGGCCTCGAGTTCCTCGTTCGTGGCCTCGAGCTCCTCCTGGACGCGCTTCAGCTCGGTGATGTCGATGACGTTGATGAGTCCCGCGGGCCTGCCGCGCATGTGGGTGGTCGCGCCGTTCAGGAGCACCCATCGAACGCGGCCCTGTTTCGTGACGATCTTGAATTCATAGCGCGGATCGACCGCCTCGCCCGCCTGGCGCCGTTTGCCGCGATCCTCCACCATCGCCTTATGATCCGGGTGGACGATACTCCAGAAATTCATGCCTATGAGCTCATCCCGGGCGTACCCGGTGATCTCCTCGGCCGCGCGGTTGAGAAAGACCCACCGGTCGTCCTGGAAAAGCAGCACCGCAACCGGGGTCGATTCGGCGAGGGTGCGGAAGCGTTCCTCGCTCTCGACGAGCTCATTCCATTCGCTGCTGCTTCCCGTTTTATCTTTACCCATAGGTTTCCGTTGCCGCGCGCTTCCATTCACGGTCCGTGGCCCGCGGCGGCGCATCCCTCGCGACGGATACTCGCATGCCGCTTTCCGTGAGTCAAGAATGTTATATGCAACCGGGAAACTATAAACTGCCGTGGATAACCCCCGGTGCATAAAATCGCTCAAAAAGGTCTTCCTGAAATGATTTACATGCCCCAGTTTTTGTAGTTGAAGTTTTTCCCGTTCTTTCTTTACAATTCCTTTACCTTCGAGCCCAAGGAGCGGTCACCCGTGAAAAATCTTCTGCGTCTCTTTTTCGTCACGATTGTCATCCTGGGCGCGGCCGTTCCCGTATTCGCGACGCATTCCAGCTGGGACGACCTGGACGAGGGCGAGTACGAGCTTTTTGGCAGCGAGAAGGCCAAGAAGGTCCAGATTGACGGGGGTCCCTTCTTTCGCAAGGAAGACTGGCCCGACGGAAGTCACTCCGTCTGCATGTTCCTGCAGCTGTATAAAAGTACCGATTTCCCAAAGTATACTTCGACCCGGTTTCTCCCTTTTTTCTATCACATGGATTCGAAGATCGACAACAGGGAGCGTTCACTCTACCTGCTGCTCTGGTACAACCATATAGACGACACGGAAAACCTCACGGTTAGCCCGTTCTATTATTCCCGCATAGACAAAAAAGAGCAGCACCGCTCGTTCCTCTGGTTCACATGGTGGGGACATCACTCGTACAAGTACCGGATGGACAAATATCTCACCATCTTCCCCCTCCTGTACTGGAACAACGATTACACGAACGAGAACCAGTTCGAATTTACGATCGTTTCCCCGCTCGTCTACTGGCACACGGAGAGGAAGGACTCGAAGGACGGCTACACCCAGGAGCGCGCGAACCTGTCGCTCCTGCACATGTATTACTCGGACTACACCGCTTCCGGCGATTTGCGGGAACGCGTCTGGTGGTTTCCCATCATTCCCCTCGTGCTGCGGTCGTGGAGCCATGCCGGAGGCCACCAGAACATCCTGTGGCTCATAGACTGGGACTGGGATACCGTGGACGGAAAGGACAGGTTGAACCACTTCTGGTTCTTCCCGGTCTTCCTGCATAAGCCCGGCGACGACGGTTACACGGACGTCCTCCCGCCCGTATTTATCAACCTGCGCAAATCAAACGGCGAGCTCTACACGCACCTCCTGCCGCTGTACCAGCATACGAAGAGCGTCGAGTCCACATGGGATTACGACCGGGACACGGGCGTGACCGGATACTACGAGTCGTATCTGACCCCCATATATTCGAGCTTCACCACGTCATCGGGCGAGAACAAGTGGGACGGGGACATCTTGAAGAAGACGTTCTTCTTCCCGCTCGTTCCCCTGTATTATTCGAGCTACGACCAGCGCGAGGGCACGCACCGTAATCTCGCGTGGCTATTCGACTGGCAGAACCGGCGTGACGGGACCAACGAGCGTTTCTGGTTCACGCCCCTCTATTTCCAGAAGGACGATTCCTACCTGCACATCCCTCCGCTCGGTTACCTGAGCTGGTGGGATAACTTCGAGAAGTATATCGTCGCGCCGTACCTGTACAAGTATTCGTACAAGGCGGGCGCGCAGGCGGAGGTCTCCGAGGAAAGGATATGGGTGCCGATACTCCCCCTGCTCTATTCGTCATACCAGTCCCCGAACGGGGGCGTATCGCGCAACCTGCTGATGCTCTTCGATTGGCGCTACTCGAAAGAGGGCGTCCTGGACCGGCTGTGGATCGCGCCTTTCTACTTCGCGAAGGATAACGCGTACCGGCACATACCCCCGCTGCTCTACATGAGCTGGACGGAGGGGCGTACCACGATGCGCGTAAACCCGCTCTTCTACTGGGAGACGGTTGCACCCGGCACCCCCGAACCGGCAAAGCGTGACGGCGAAACCGGTGATAGTATCACCACCGCCGTTACCGGCGCGGGCGGGAGCTCGCGTCTCTGGGTGCCGATACTCCCGGTCCTCTATTCCCATCACTACAGGGAAGACGGAAGCGTGTCGCGCAACGCGCTTATCCTTTTCGACTGGCATACCACGAAGGAAGGGAACACCGACCGGTTCTGGGCCATGCCCTTTGTCTTCCAGAAGGACGGCGCATACCTGCATTTGCTCCCCCCGCTGTTCATGAGCTGGGACGACGCAAACTCGAGCCTGAAGCTCTCGATCTTCGGCATGGACTACCGCGAGGCCCCGTTTGACAAGGACCACGCCGGGTTCGAGCGATTCTGGTTCCCCGTCATACCGCTCGTATATTCATCGCGTACCGAGGAAACCGGCGTTAAGGACAAAAACCTCCTGGTGCTCTTCGACTGGCAGACCAATCCCGATGGAAGCTGGAAGAGCTTCTGGGCCTTCCCGCTTGTCTTCCACGAATTCGGATCAATGGGCTACCGGGTGTACGCGCCCTTCTACTTCCGGCCCTCAGGTAACACCGACGAGCGCGGCTGGTCGTTCGGCCTGTTCTACTACCACAACTGGAGCCCGGGGTATGAGACGCAGTGGGCGCTCCTGTACTACAAGCATTATAACCAATCGACGGGTTTTTCCACAAGCAACCTCGTCCCGCTCTACTGGAACTTCGAGACAAAGAAGCGGGAATTCACGCTCGTCCTGCCGCTCTACCTGGATTACAGCGACAGGAAAACGAAGGTCCATGTCAACATCCTGGGCCTGTCGAAGAGCTCCGCGCTGGGGGCGTATCCGAACGTGAGCCTGGGACTTGGATCGAACGAGAGCAATTACTACGTCGATCTTGATTTGTCATGGCTGTACGATGCGGTGAGTCTCTCCTATCGCTCTCCCATTCCCTTCACGGAAAAGGCCATGGACGAGGCGACCAGGCTTGATCTCGAGCGCGAGGCAAAGGCGAAGGCGGAGGCCCAGCCCAAGGGCGTAAGCCTTGCGTCCAAGAGCACCGTGAGCCGGGACGATTCTAACAACTTCTTCGGGTTCAAGTTCCTTTACGGATGGCTCGCATGGCAGAGGGCTGACGCGCGGACGCATTTCCGGCTTCTGCCGCTTTCATGGATCACCTTCACCGACACGGATTCCGTCAAGGTGATTCTCAATTACATCTCCTACGATTCTAAGGAACTGGAGTACCTCGTGTTCTTTCCGTTTTATGGAATGCAGCGCGTGGATCGGAGCTACAAGAAAGCGTACCTCTTGAACCTCTACTGGACCGAGTACGACCAGACCGAAGACCTTTACGACAGGTCGGTTGTCTGGCCGATTATCAACTGGTACAATGGTGCGAAGAAATCGGGCTGGAGGATCCTGCCGCTCTTCTATCACTGGGAGCGCCAGAAAAAAGACGAGCGCGTCGCGAAATCGTTGTTTCTCCCGCTCTATTATTCTTCCCGCACGACGGACGCGGACAAGAACGTGAACGCGAGCTTCACTATCAGTCCGCTGTGGTATTATGACTATAAGCAGGCGGCGTCCTACGAGGAGAAGACGTGGTGGTTCCCCATTCTTCCCCTGGTGTACTACAACCGGGACGAGACCCGTTACGCGGCGAATATCGGCGAGCGGAAAGAGGGGAGCTATCCCCTGTCCACCGCGTCGTCGTTCGTCCTTCCGCTCTGGTTCTGGACCTCGCGCGATACGCTGCTCGCAAAGGAGGGCGCGACGCGCACCGATTTCACCCTGCTGGGACTGCCGCTCCTTTATTATTCATCGGCGAGGGTGGGGGATGAAACGCGGGAACGCTCGCTCTTCATGCTGGGATATTACTACACGCGCGACGCGAGCATCGCGCACTGGAGCTTCCTGCTGGGGCTCGTGGGCTCCACAGATTACAAGGAATCCGGGGCGAGCGAGTTCGAGCTCCTGTGGGGACTGTACAAATCCTATTCCTCGAATGAGAAGAACAAGTCGCACTTCCTGCCGTTTTACTACTACGAGCGCGCTGCCGACAAGAGCGAGTTCCTGTTCATGCTGGGGCTCTACCAGGGGATATGGCATGCAGGGAAGGACGACAGCGAGAACTCGTTCCTGTTCTGGCTCGTCCACACCGAGGTCTCGCACGCGAAACGCTCCGCGTACATCAACGGGAATTACGCGACCTATGACGCCCGCGAGCGCGCGACCTGGGTGGTTCCCGCGCTTTATTATTACTCGAGCGCGACGAGCGAGACGCCCGGGTACGAGTATTTTGAGAACTCGCACACAAGCCTCTTCTTCTACAAGGACTACCGGACCGACAAGGACCACGGGTACGAGTCGACGTTCTGGTTCCCGATCATACCGCTCGTGTATCGGTCTTCCTCCGGCGACGGCTCGCACCTGAACGTGCTGGGACTTTTCGACTGGTCGAACGATCACGCGAAGCAGGCGTACCGTCGATGGCTTATCCCGGTTCTTCCGATCTGGTACACCTATTCATCGCCCGATGAAAGCACCTGGTTCTTCCTGCCGCCCCTGCTGTACCGCTCGCATGACAGGACGAGCGATTCGGCGCTTACGCTCCTGTGGTATTCGAGCAACGACCGAACGACGGGCGAATCATCCCGGCATTTGCTGCCTTTTGTTTTTTCATGGCGCGAGAAGGAAGCCTCCACCCTGTTTACGCTCCCGGGCTTCTATCTCCACTCTTCACCGGGATATTCGCACTGGAACCTGCTGCTTCTTGTCGACCGTTCGCGGCAGGAGGATAAGGACTACACCTCCACCCATACCGGCTTCGTGCTGAATACGATCTCGTGGGATTTTTCTCCCTCCGTCACCGAGTTCAACCTTGTGTGGGGTGCGCTCCTGTCCTACAAGAATTACAAGACCTCGCCCACCGACTGGAGCACGAACGTGCTCTGGTTCCTCTACCAGGTGGGCAACGAGCAGGGGCGCTTCTACCATTACGCGACCCCGCTCTGGTATTACTCGAGGGACGCGCAGGGCTACAGCCTGCTCATCCCGCCGCTCCTGTCGTATCTTTCGAGCGACAAGGATTACGGGAAGTTCCAGATGTGGGCCCTGGGCGCGCTCTGGTACCGGAACTACAAGCCGCAGGAACGTTCCGACACCCAGACGCTTCTCCTGGGCATTCCCTATTACAAGGTCCAGGTTCCCGAGCGCGGTTACACGGGGCGCGGCAGCCTCTGGGGCATACTCTGGGAATACCAGACGGAGAGCGAGACGGGCTTCAGCAAGTTCTCCATACTGAAGATCCTTTACCAGCGCGTCACGATCGACGGGGAAACGTACAACCGCGTGCTGGGGATAAAGTTCTAGGGAATATTTTTCGAATCGTCAAGGGGCAGGGAGCCCTCCCGTCACGGACGAGAGGATTTCACGCCAGGCATTATTATGCCGGTGAAGGCGCGGAAACGCTTCCGCGCCTTCACCGCACTCTCATGCATCCTTCCCGTCCTGCGAGAATTTTCGCGTTATACGACACCGTGTTCCCTGCGGCGCCTCACTGACCGGCGCGCGTCGGAAAGCGCACGACATCTTCAGCCGTTCGCGCAGCTAATGGTGACGTCGTGCGTATGAGGCCCGGAGCCGTCCGCCGTCGAGGTGATGGTGACGGGTGTCATTGCCTGGAGGTCGGTGAAATTTGTGACGGTTACGGTAATTGAGTGGGTATGCCCGCTGCCCGACGTAAGCGGATAAATAACCTGGGCTCCCGTATTGATGTCGGCCTGCGGCACGGTGACGGTGTGCCCGTGATTGGCCGAGATCGACATGCAATCTGTGCCGTTATCGGAACTGCTTCCGCCGCATTTTGTAAGAAATGCGCCGCCCGCGACGATAAGCGGAACCGCTTTAAGTACGCCCGTTAAAAATTCCCTTCTGGTTTTCATAACGATAGTACGTCCTCCCGTTCAATTGGCATACCGCTTCGGTGCGGAGAATGCCAAGGTTAGTCCGCGGCGGTGCGCGCTTTATCCCCGTAAGAATTCAATTCGCCGGTGAAATTTCGGACCCGGTAACCATGCATTGTGCGTCCGGAACCGCGCTATATGATGAGCGTTACGCACCATCCCGCGCCTTCATGCGGGGTTTCGGTGCGATCGCTTCGGTAAAAGGAAATGGGTTGAACCGATGAAAGTAAGGTAGGGATAATTACCCGAATCGTCAAGAGGCCGCGTGTAAACCTTTCCGCCCGAATCGGAACAGCGCCGATATCGAATACGATTATGGCCCGGCCGGCGAAACGGCACGGTTTAAAAGTCGATTATAAAGCACCCGAAATCCTTTTCCCGGAGCATTTCATTGATCTCGTCGATATCGAGCATCTCCGGATCGAATTCTCCGCCAAGCCATTCCATCGTCTCCTCGTACTCATCATGGTCGGGATCTTTCAGCGTTTCCAGGAGTGATTCGTATCCCCAGGGTCCCCCGCAGTCTTCCGGCGGACAATGACGCTTGCCGGCGACACATACGGGGAGCTTCGCCGTCGAGCCTTCCGGCAGTATCTTTTCCAGCACGATCTCGTGCTCCCATCCGTCGCCGAAATCATACTCGTAAAAAAACTTTTGCTTCGGTTTTTTCACGAGCGCGTTAAGGCGGGCCTTCCGGGAATCGCTCACCGGGGTATAATCCCCCCGGTGGGGAACCGAATAAACCGCGCTTCCGATCCTAAACGCATGAAGATGTGAGTTGGTCCAGCCCATGGTCGTTTGGAAAACCTTATGGAGGTCGTTCAATTTCATGTCCGCGGGCACGAGAATCCTTCTCCACACGGGCGGCTTGACCTGCTTTAATGTGATTTTTAACTGATACGCCTCGTCCGATCTCAGTTTCTTTACGTTGCTCATATCACGATCTCCTATCCCCGGGTGTTCCCGCCTATTACGCACACCCCATAAACCGGGCAACCATAATTCTTTATCTCCTCATCTCTTCCCATCTCCCTCTCCCCCGGTCCTTAATGTTTCTATGGAATACCAGGAGGTTCCGATTGGGAAGTCAAGCAGCTTACAGCCCTTCCAGGTACTGGTAGGCGGAGAGCGCCGCGGTCGCGCCGTCGGCGGTGGCGGCAACTATCTGGCGAATTGAATCGAGGCGGAGGTCGCCGGCCGCGAAGAGTCCGGGCAGGGAGGTGCGCATCTGCATGTCGACAATCACCTCGCCCTTCTTCGAGAGAAGGTCCGCCGGGAGCCACGCGGTGTTGGGCTGGTAACCCACGAAGATGAAGACGCCGTCCACCGGGAGGGCGCGGGACTCGCCCGTCAGGCAGTCCGAAATACCTACCGATTCCACCTTATGTTCGCCAATCACGGCCGTGATCACCGCGTGGTACACGGGCTCGATTTTAGGGTTCGCGAGCACGCGCTCCTGGAGCATCTTCTCGCCGCGGAACTTGTCCCTGCGGTGGATCAGGTACACCTTGCTCGAAAACTTCGTAAGATAGTTCGCCTCCTCGAGGGCCGTGTTGCCGCCGCCCACCACGGCGGTGACCCGATCCCTGAAAAACGCAGCGTCGCAGGTGGCGCAGTACGAGACGCCGCGCCCGGTGAACTCCGCCTCGCCGGGGACCCCGAGCTTCATGAGCGAGGCGCCCGTCGCCGCGATCACCGCGCGCGCGCGGAGCGTTTCGCCCCCCGCAATGTTCATCACGAAGCATTTTTCCTCCGCGTTCCACGAGAAGCGCTCGATGTCACCGGAGGCGATATCGGCTCCCAGGCGGCGCGCCTGCGCCTCCATCCGGCTCATGAGCTCCCAGCCGGGCACGGGCTCCGCGAATCCCGGATAATTCTCAACCTCGTAGGTCGTCATGACCTGGCCCCCCGGCGCGATCTTCTCGACGACGACGAGGTCCATTCCGGCGCGCATGCCATAGATGGCGGCGGAGAGGCCCGCGGGCCCCGCGCCCGCGATGATGAGGTCCTTTATCTTCATTGCGTATCTTCCCCCCGGACGGATGTGTATCGGCGCACATACTACAGCCGTCTGCACGCGCATCAAGCAGGAAATTTCTCTTAACCATTAATTCATATTAACTTCACATGGGCCTTATCGGACCTTTACCAAACATCACGATCTTCGCCGTGAACAGCGAGGTGATTGAGAATGAAACTGCTTGTGATCAGCGATCTGCATATCGGCACGGGAGATCCGCTGGACATCTTCGACTGGCGCGACGACGACTTCCTTGCGTTCCTAACGGAATTCAGGGAGGACTACGGGATCGAGGGGCTCATCCTCAACGGCGACATCTACGAGCTCCACAAGTACCGTCTTGACGACATCGCAAAAGCCAGGCCCGCGCTGATGCGCTATTTCGCCAGGCCCGACGTGATCTACATAAAGGGAAATCACGACAGGATCAGCCCCCGCGGTCTCGATCACTACCTGCTGGTGAACCCGGCCGGGAAACGAATCTACTTCGAGCACGGCCACGACGCCGATTTCATAAACGGGACGAGGCCTGGCAGGGTGCTCGCGGCCGCATTCTTCGGGGCGCTCAAGCAGGCGGTAAAATTCAGGCGGGTACTCGATTTTTATTTCAGGGCGGTCGAGGTCAACGACATGATCGCGCGGATCCCGAAAAAGTACAACACTTACAAGTACCTGAACTACGCGCTTCGGCTGCTTAAAAAAAACGACGTGGTCTTCCTTGCGCACACGCACTCGCTCGAATCGCATGTGACCTGGTACCTGAACGACAAGAAGCGTTACCTCAACAGCGGATCGTGCTCGCTCGGCCGCTTCCAGGGCATGGTGCTCGACACCGAGACCCTCAAGTACGAAAGCGTCAAGATCGACAGGGACGAAGCGCGCATGCGCGTACGCTCGCGGATTCTTTCACGACCGGCGTAACGAATCAGAGACAAGCGGAACCGCGAATATACGCTAATGAACGCCAATATATTTCCTAAATGGAATGATTCGCGCGTATTCGCGTTCATTAGCGGTTTCACCTTCTTGTTTACGATCTATCGTATTCCCCCACCCTCTTCGCCGGTAAAGTTGCCGAAATAGAATTTCGGCACCCATCCTAAAAAAAGCATTGACAAGTATATGCGATTTCTGGAATATTCCAAATCATGAATATACAATCACTCTCGCCCGTCTCCGGGATCAAAACAGCCGCATTTAAAATCGAAACGCCGAAGAGGCTCTCCTTCGGCACGCGGGACTACTTCAAGGCGCTCCACTCATGGATACGCGCGTTCAGGCGCACCCACACGATAGAGCCCGGGCTCTATTATACGGGGGCCCGCTACGACATCGGGACGCCGCTCGTGGTCACGTGCAACTATCACCTGACGGTGCTCTCGGTCTGGCGGGCGCTCCGCGCCCGCAATGTCCGTGTGCTCGTCATCGACACCGACGGCATCAACGTGTGGTGCTCCAGCGGCAAGGGGCGCTTCTCGGCGGAGGAGATCATGCGGCAGGTGGGACGCTACGGAAAGGGCATGCTCACCCGCGGTGAGCGGATAGATCTCGTTCTTCCCAAGCTCGCGCTCTCCGGTGTGAGACTATCGGAACTGAAAAAACAGGGCGTGCGGCCGGTGATAGGCCCGGTGTACGCGAGCGAGCTCCCGGCCTTCCTGGACGCGGCGCCGCTGCGCGACCGCGTCGCGGACATCTACCGCTTCTCTGTTAAAGATCGCCTCTTCACGCTGACGCCGTCGCTCGTGCAGTTCGCGAAATATTTCCTGTTCGCCGCGGCAGGCCTCTTTGCGTGGGACCTGGCGTTTTCCACCGGCATCCACTGGCAGGTCCTGCCCGCGGCGCTCGGATTCGGGCTCGCCTACATCCTGCTCTTCCCGCTCCTTCCCACGAAAAAATTCGCGGTAAAGGGAATCGCGCTGTTCGCCCTCTCCTGGGGAGCGGCCTCCGTGGCCATGTTCCTTCAGGGGTCGATACAGGGCGATCCGTACCGGTACCTGTTCTGGACATTCTTCATGTTCGCGACGGCGCTCTTCTTCGCGCTCTACTACACGGGAAACAGCGGCGTGAGCAATTATTCGCTGGTGAAGGACGAGATCGTCACCTGGCTCCCGGTGAGCGCGCTTTCGTACGTCGCCGCGCTGGTGTTCATCATTCTCGCGGGGGTTCTGTAATGATTCAGTTCAACGATTCGTTATGCACGGGCTGCGGCGTGTGCGTGAAGGTGTGCCCGCGCGGCGCGTTGGCCATGCGCGATAAAAAGGCGTACTGCGTCTCGTACGAAACCTGCATGGAGTGCGGCGCCTGCCGGCTCAACTGCGAGTTCGGCGCGGTCGACGTCACCAAGGGCACGGGATGCCTGGGCGCCATCATCCGCGAGGACATACTGAAAACGGCCCCCAGGGGAACGGGATGCGGATGCGGCGATACTGCTTCCTCCCCGGGCGGGTGCTGCTAGTGGGTGTGAAAGACGACGCCTGCGAGCGGATGGCGCGCGTTTTCGGCGCGCTCGCGAATCCCGCCCGCCTCAAAATCCTGAACGCGCTCGTATCCAACTGCTGTGCCCAGCAGGCGAGTGCCTGCGCTGTCTGCGAGATCAACGAAAAAGTAGCGCTTCCCCAGCCCTCCGTCAGCAAGCATTTAAAAATATTGAAAGAAGCGGGTATCCTCGACTTTGAACGAGACGGGAACCGCATCCTCTATTCTTTTAAAAGCGGCGCGCTCTTCGAAGAGATCGCGGGAATTGTTGAGAGATACAACGGCTGCTGCGGAAAAAAATCTTGATATCAGGGGCGCCAGCCCCTATATTGATGCGAGAGGGTATCCCCCGGATACGCATCGATAATTCAAGGAGAATACAATGAAACTACGCAATGCCGCTCTCATCGTGCTCATGGCAGCAGCACTCATCGTACCTTCCGTCCAGGCGCGCGCACAGGAAGACCACGCAAGCATCATGCTCGAAACCATAGGCACGCTCTCGGCACAGGGGGTGTACCTCACGTATGGCGCCATCGGGTCGGTCGCCGACGGGTACGCGAAGAAGATCTACACCAAGGAGCTCACCACCCAGCTCCTCACGGAATACGCGACGCTGTCGGGAAGCGCGGCGAAACAGCTCGAAAAGCTCGCGGCGTCCGGGGCGCTCTCGGCAGAGGACGTCGGGTATGTTAACAAGCTCGTCTCCACCTACAATCACCTCATCGCCGAGGCGAACGGTTACAAGAACTACGTATCGACCGGCAAGCAGGAACACGTGAAGGTCTATTCCGATGAGCGCGAAAAGGCGTGGGCCGCCATCTCCGACCTGCTGGGGCTCAAGAAGTAACATACCTCAAGGGAAAGGGGATGGACCTCCGATCCCCTTTCCCTTTAAACCCCTTGACGAGAACCAAAAAGCTTTTTATTATTGCTAGAGAGATTAAAGAGGTAACACAATGGAGTACTCAATTTTAATTGAGAAGATTGATGATGGCTCTCTCCCCGAAGGGTATTTTTATGCTCATATACCCGCCCTGGATTTAACAACCCACGGTTTCGGGATCGAAAACGCGAAAAAAGCCGCGGAAGACCTGGTAAATCTCTGGATAGAAGAAAAACTGGCTAATTCCGAACCCATTCCACGCGAAACCGAGAGCTATTTCAGCAAAATTGAAGTAAGTAATGCCCTACACGGCGCGTGAAGTTTTATCAAAACTCCAGAGGATAGGCTTTGTACAAAAAAGACAAAGCGGTTCGCATATAATCCTTGAAGTTTCTTTTCACCGCGCCCGATACGCCTCCCACTGTTTCCTCTGGCCCTGCACCACGTAGAAGCCCACGATCTCGGTTCCGCCCCCGCGGTACTCGCCGTAGTACTCCTGCACGAAGTAGGCGCTCCCGCCCACGTAGCGCAGCTCATCGGCCGTGCCCGCCGAACGCACGAAGCGGATCGTCCTGCCCGACAGCACTAGTCCCTTGAGGGGCTCCGCGACGCCACGCCCCCAGCCGGGGAAGCGGATAGTCCCGTACGCGGCTCCGTCCTGCTGCCAGATGAGGAGCACCCCCTGGTTGCCGGCGGCGTTGACGGCGAACTGGCCGAAATAGTTTATCGGTTCCCCGGGGGGAGTGGCGTCGTCGCCGGTAGTTTCAACGGGTTCTGGGAGGAACTCGATGAGCGCGATCCGCCGGAGGGCCGCGAACGAGGGCGATCCTCCTTCCTCCGGCGCTTCAACGGCTTTCGCGCGATCGTCGTAGAGGGTATCGGCGCGCAGCGCGATAAAAAGACCGGCCCCGGACCAGACGATACGCGCCCTGAAATATTTTCCATTCCCGTCCAGAACCACGGCGCGACGGGCGGTCGCGCACAGGAGCCCGGAGCACAGCATGATAAGCAGCGCTGCGACGGACAGGCCGGCCGCGATCCTTTTTCGCTTTATATTGATTTTCATGAATTTACATCCCCGTTACATTGCACGGTATAATCTATTTGCGCGCGCGTGTAAAATAGATTTTCCTTCCAGCCGGTACGTGTGTATATTGAGCGTACGAATCATCGTCCCGCGGGGAATCACCGTAGGACGCGTACACCAGGAGGACGCCATGCGCATTCAATGCCTTCAGCACGTTCCCTTCGAGGGACCGGCGGCGATAGACGATTGGGCCCGGGACAGGGGCATACCCGTGAACTACACGCGGTTCTACGAATCGCACACCCTTCCGGACCTCGCAACCTTCGACCTGCTCGTCGTGATGGGGGGACCCATGAGCGTGAACGACGAAAGCATGTACAAGTGGCTCCAGGAGGAGAAATACCTCATTTCGAAATCGATAGGCGCGGACAAGGCGGTGCTCGGCATTTGCCTGGGCGCGCAGCTCATCGCATCGGCCCTGGGCGCCCGGGTCTACAAGAACGAGGAGCGGGAGATCGGCTGGTTTTCGGTGGAAAAGACCGGGGAGGGGATGCTCACGCCGTTCCTGAACGGTTTCCCCAAGGAGCTCACCGTGCTCCAGTGGCACGGGGAAACCTTCGACCTTCCGGCGAACTCGGTGCCGCTGTTCTGGTCGGACGCGTGCGAGCAGCAGGCGTTCCTGTACTCCGACCGCGTGCTCGCGCTGCAATTCCACATGGAGGCGACGCCGGAATCGTTGAAGGAGCTCGTGGAACACGCCCGCGCGGACCTCGCGCCGGGAACCTACGTGCAGAAGGAAGCGGAAATATTAAAAGGGTTCGATACGCACGGGCGCGAGAACCACTCGCATCTCAACAAGATTCTTACGCGTCTGGAAAAAGCGATGAGCCCCCGTTAGCGCTTCGACTGCGTGATGCGATCACGCGGGCTCAGCACTAGCCTTCGCGGACGGCGGGCCCGGCCTTGCGGCGCTCGTAGAAGAAGAAACCCCACCCCAGGAGCGAGAGCAGACCGAAGAAGATCGCGGTGTTGCGCGTGAGCCTGGAGCCGAGCTCCCTGCGTTCCAGCAGTATCTCGAGGTAGAGCGCGTCCCTGATTCCGAATTCCCCGTCCTTCACCATGCGGTCGTCGAATTCCTTGAGCACGCCCTTTATACCCAGCGACATGCCGTCGAAATTCTCGTAGCGTGCGAATATCTGCGGATCGCGCAGCATGACGTAGGCTTCCTTGTAGTTCCGGGCTATGTCGTTTGCGGCGCCCAGGCGCTCCTGTATCCGGGGTTCGACGAGCACGAGCGAGTACGCCGCGACGAGCCCGAGCACGAGCGCAAGACCCGCGGAGATGATCGAAAAATAGAAGTAGAGCTTCGTGTCATTTATTTTTCTCATTCTGCCTTTCCTTTATTAAAGTGTGTATGTCCGCCGTGCGGTACGTAATATTTTCCAGCCCTATAAGCTCGTCGCCTATTTCTATGTCCTCCGCCGAGCCCGCCTTCACGACCTCGTCCGGGGGAATGCCGAAGACCGCGAAGAGCGGCGCGAATTCCTCCGCGCTTCCCGTCACCTCGATGCGCACCGGCGCGGTCGCGAACGGGTACAGCGACCCGACCTTGAGCGTCAGGACGGTCGCGACTGTTTCCTTCACGTCCTTCCCCGGGTCGCGGAACACGATGCGCGCGCGATAATCGAGGAACACGGTGTCGCTCGTCCCGTTGTGAAGCGCCGCGGCGAGCGTGAGGGTGAACGCTGCCTTCCCGTCGCGCGCATGGGCGCGGATCGTCATGCTGGGGGATTCCAGCCTGTCGGGCGCCTTCGCGCACCCCGCGAGGACGAGCGCGAGCGCGATGTATAACGGTGTTCGCATATCGGTGTTAAGGGTGTGCATATGCCGGGCGGTTTCGTCAAGAAAAATAACGGGGGTCCGATGCGCGAGTCCGCCCGCTCACGAACGCCGGACGGGGGTAGCGTGCCGGATGTGTAAACGGACGCGATCCTGCCCTCCCGGCGTTCCCGAGACGTCCGCGATGGAACGGTTTCGGAGCAGCAAGCGCGCTCCCGTCATTCCTAACCGCCCCGCGCCCGCCGGGCGCATCCTCCCGCATGCCCGGTGTCCAATCTCCCGGAGCCGATACGGGTGCCTCGGTGCAAAGAGATGTTGACGATAAATATTTATTATGCAATTAAAATTACACTACCTTAAGGCTAATTATGCTTGATAATTCGTACTACAACTTACATTCTTGAATGACAGACAGAGCTTCAGGGAGGGGCGCCCGCTTCACCTGCGTCGTGTGTGTACATTCCTCTCCCTATTCAGAAATCAGATGAGATACGTGCTCTTTGTAATGATCTCGTGGAGGGATTCATGCTGAATAAGACCACGCTTGTGCACATCCTGGTCGGTGTGGCAATGGTGATCACCGCGCCCGGCCTTTTCGCGGCTGAGAAGATGACCGTGGCCATACTCGACCTCACCCCCAGGGGCGTTCCGGTTATCGTCGCGGGCGCCGTGTCGGACATCATGCGCGCGGAGCTCTCCAATTACGGCAACTTCACCGTGGTCGAGCGAAACCAGATGAAGGCGATCCTCGCGGAGCAGAGTTTCCAGATGACCGGATGCACCGATGAGGGCTGCGCCATACAGGCGGGAAAGCTTCTCTCCGCCAGGAGAATCATCGCGGGCGAGGTGACCGCGCTCGAAAACTCTATCCTCATCACCGTACGCTATATCGACGTTGAGAAGGGGGCGTCCCTGCTCGCCGAGAAAGGCACGGGCGCGTCAATCGACGTGATCGACCAGACCGCGACGGACGTTGCCAAGAGGCTCGCGCAGAGGATCGTGGGGGGCGACAAGGAGGTGCTCATCTCGAAATCGCCCTTCTTTTATTATACCCTGAGCACGGTGCCGGGCCTGGGCCAGTTCTACGCGGGCCGCCCCGTGAAGGGGATCGTGTTCGGGTCCCTGGGCCTTGCCGCCGGGGCTGGCGTGTATTTCATGTATGCAAACTACCAGTCGAAATCCGACGCATACCATGAGCTGGGAACAGGTTCTTCCGAGTTCGACAGCAGGTACAACGACTACAAGAAGGCGGGCGATTACTTCAATTATTCTCTGATCGTGTTCGGGGCGGTGTACCTGGCGCACTGGGTGGACGTCCTGTTCTTCTCGCGTCCGGACTTCAGCGGTGGCGCCGTGGAAAGCGCGGCGCGCGATACCTTCTTCGATTACCAATATTGTGTGAACACCATGACACCGTATCCCGAACGGGTGCATACGTTCAGCGTCGGGTACAGGTTCTGACGATCCCCCGCCCCGGCAGGCGGCGGAAGAAATTGGGAGGCGGTATATGAAAACGCGATCAATAAATATAACGGTGGCATTATGCATTCTCAGCGGGTCGTTGCTCTCCTGCGCGAACGTCGCGCGTGACAACCCGAACGATCCCGATGCGGATAATTACAAGTACTCGGCCATAACCGCCACGCCCTCCGATGGCTCGACCATCGCCGGGCACGAGGAGATCGTGATCCGGTTCGGGGACGAGATGGACCCCTCCTCCCTGCAGGTGAGCGGGACGCTGGACGGCAATCCGGGCGCAATCGTCGCCGCGTGGAGCACCACAACGTATGACAACGACACGGTCACGCTCACCCCGTCGGCCAACATCTGGGAGAAGGGCGCGGGCAAGACCCTCACGGTGGAGTGCGATTCGATCATCGGTTCGTTTACGCTGAACAGGACCGTGGAGTATTCCTTCGATGTGGAATACGCGGTGTATGTGAATCCGGCCGCCGGCGCGGAGAATCCCGGAAGCCCGTCGAACACCGGAACCAGGACCGCGCCGCTCAGCCTTATCCAGGACGGGATCGACAGGGCAAACGACAAGTACGGAGCGGCCAACATGCCCACCGTACGGGTGGGCGCGGGCACCTACCAGTCGAATTATGCCGTGTCCTCCGCGCCCGTTATCAGCATGAAAAACGGCATCTCCGTGTATGGCGGCTATTCCTCCGACTTCAGCGCGCGCGACGTAAGCGGCAACGAGACGATCGTGGAGGATACCAGCGCCTCGGGAGGAACGACATCGACCCCCAACAGGGCTGTATACTGTGAAACCTCGGTCACCGATACCGCCAGCACAGTTCTGGACGGCTTCACGATCAAGCTCGCCGACGGTGATTATACTGCCGGTATTTTCTGCCAGGGAAGCATGACGATTTCATACAATACCATACAGGGGAAAGGTTCGTTCAAAGCCGAAAGAAAATACGCGTATGGTATGCGTGTCACCGCGGGCACTTGTATTATTTCGCAAAACGTTATCGATCCGGGATATGCCAGTGGAAGTGGGGATTACACCTATGGAATATATGATGCAGGTACAAATAGCCAGATTTCTTACAATACAATTGGAGGGGGATACGCATATAACACCTTCGGCATATATTCAGCTATTGCTACAACAACAACGCTTATTATTAATAACAACACCATCGATTGTGGAGGGGGCGGAAATATGGCCATTGGGATAATGTTGGATTATGATTCTCAACCACAAATCGATTACAATGAATTGACGAACACTATTTCTGTTGCTCATATGAGAGGAATGTGTGAATTCACATCCGACGCGGATCCCCTTTCCTTGACGCACAACTATTTCAACTTCTACGCCTCAACCGCTGACCACTACTATTATATCGACGACACGGCGGCATTCATCGCGGCGAGCGAATGGAATTCCATCAGTGTTTCATTGGCCGGCGACGATCAGACGCTCTCAAGTTCCGTCTGGGGCAACACGCGGAAAGAGTGATGGCGAATTCCAATAACAAATAATGGAGGCTTGGCATGCTAAAGATCGGATTTAAACCACCATTTTTCACCCTAAATAAATATGGCAGATCCGGCCAAATTGATTTTAATGAGGCATTTTTTAACGATACTATCACGATTCTCTCCTTCATCGACATCGGCGGTGGTTGGGACTGGGTCTACTATCTTCTCAAACTGCGAAGTGAACTGCCAGTTGCGAACTTAAAAATCGCCATCGCATTTTTCTCGCATAATGAAAGTATTGATGCGTCAAGAATTAATGAAAAATTCCCATCAAGTGGAGGCATAGAGAGACGTTTTACGTCTGGAGACATCAGTCCATCCGATCCCATTACCGCTGGCCTTTACACCGTGATCGATTCCGACCACGTCAATGCCGATACCTACCTCACCGCATTCAACCGCGTCAACGACCCGTCCTACGACGGCGGATGCGACGGGACGAAGATGTGGACCTTCATCATAACCGACAAGGGCTCCCCCACCCAGCGGGAATTCATCGCCGACAAATGGGAAACCTGCTTCACCGCCAAAAACTATCCCATTTCCTTCAACAGGCTCTCTCTCTACATCGCCAGGCTCACCGTCACTGGAACGCTGGCCCCGGGCAACACGGCGCGTCTGACGATGACTGCAATGGGGCTCGATTCCGGGGCAAATCACATCGACATACACAACAACGCCGGCGTCTACACCTACACGGTCGTCAAGGCGGCGCCTTCGTCCTCCCTTTCAATTCTGAGCGTGTATCCGGAGAACGGCACCACGTCCTCGGTCCTGGAGCCCATCTTCATCCAGTTCGACAGGGACGTTCCCGGGGCCGGGCTTAAATCCAACTATTTTCTCGCGGACGCGGGGGGCGGCCTCACCCTGAACGATCCCACCTACACCACGTCGTTCATGAGCGACAGCGCGTATTTCGGCACGGCGGCCCGGTATCTCAGGAAGCGGATCGACAACCTGCTCGCCGCCCCGACGGTGCTTTCCGTGGTTCCCGCGCAGGGTTATATCGCGGGCCTGCCGAATTCGAGAATCGATATTGTCCTCTCCAGGCCGGTGGGAACGCTCGTCGCGGGCGATACGCCGCTGGATGTAAGCGAGATCACGAAAACTTCGAACTATGCGCTGCCCGGCGCGGCGGGCCTCACCCTGAGCAGGGTCCACTACGACAATTTCGGCCTGAGGTCGAACATCGAGAACGTGGGATTTATCGAGAACATGATATCGCTCGAATTCTCCGGGACGCTCGAGGAGGGCGCCCTGCAGGTACGCGTGAATCCGGACTCGAACATCAAGTTCCCGGACGACACAGTACTGGCCCCCTTCACCCTGAGCTACACGGTGGATTTGATCAAGCCGAAGATAGCCACCGTCACCGTGCCCGCGGCCGGGACCTACGGCGTAGGGGCCAACCTCGATTTCATCGTGCATTTCAGCGAAAGAATCAACGTAACGGGCGCGGACAGCACGCTGGGCCTTAATATCGGCGACGCGGTCCAGCAACCGGTTACGAACCCTGCCGCCGGCATCACCTACCGATACACGGTCAAAGCGGGGGACTCGGGCGCCGTCCTGGTTAATTCAAGCGCGATCCACATGGGCACGACGACCATTAAAGACGCGTCGGGAAAGGAAGCGGATGTAAACCTGAACGAAGTCCAAAGCACCGCGGGCGTGAACGCAGACACCACCGCCAGGATCGTGCGCGTCGACGTCCCGGCCGCGCGGACCTATCTCCATGGCGAAAGCCTCGATTTTACCGTCCACTTCGGCAATGAAGTGAACATCGAGGGAAACGGCGCCAATGAGGTGCGCTTTATTATCGGTACATCGACGAAGGCCGCGATCCAGCAGCCGGTTACGAATCCCGCCGCCGGCATCACCTACCGCTACACGGTGCAGACGGGCGACCAGGGCCCCGTCACGGTCCCGGCAGGCCTGTTATACCTGAACAACAAGACCGTGAAGGACACGGCGGGATATGACGCCGATATTACCCTGCGCGGTATCGGAAGCACCGCGGGCGTAAGCGTCGACACCATCGTCAGAGTGACCGGCGTCGACGTGCCCGCGGCGAGGGCCTACGGTGTGAACGAACACCTCGATTTCACCGTCAAATTCAACAATACCATCGTCGTGACGGGCGCCGACAGCGCGCTCGGCCTCCAGAACATCGGCAGCGCGGTCCAGCAATCCGTCAACGACACCAGCATCACGTACCGATACACGGTCAAAGAGGGGGATTCGGGAGGTGTCGTTTTAATGAGCGATATCGTCAGGAACCATGCGACCTTGAAGGACGCCGCCGGTAATGATGTCGGCGTAACCCTTCATAACATCGGAAGCCTTGCGGGGGTGAACATCATCACCCCGGCGAGATACAAAGCGCAAAAAATCGCGTGTTTCAATAACGCGGGTTTTGTAATGTCATTTGAAATTCATTATGTAAATCCGGATAATACGAGCGGCTCATGCTGTAAGACCGACAACTTCCCCATCAATAGTCACATGGTCCGTGATCTGGCGACGGACGCACCGGAAATTAAAGAAGGCGCACTGGTGCGGGCAAAGGTTTATGCGAGTGGGGGTTATGATGTTTCCGGTAACCGATGGGTCATATATAAAAAGAACAATCAGGCAGCTACGTATGATGTCAAGGGAACAACCACGGATTATACCGTTATTTTAAATGAGACGAGGGGAAATCATGCGCCCGTGCACAAGATCAAGATCCATAATCGCGCTCCTTTTGACATGAGATTTTGGATAGAATACAATGGAAACACGTCAAAACAGGAATCAAAACGATGTTGTGTTTACCAGAGCGACGAGCTTGATATCGCCGGTTGCACGGTGAAAGACTGCACTATACCCGTTGGTTCGCAGGTGCGTCCAAAAGCAACGGCTATTGCAACGGCGTATGACGATAAGCACGGCGCTACCATTATCTATGAGCCCAATGGCGATGTCGCCGTTTATGAGGTTACCTATATAGATGGATTAATAGGGAAATGGCGCGTTAACCTGATAAGTTGAGGGACCGCGCCGCCCTGCCATATTTTCTTGACATTTCCCCCAAAATTATATCATCCTCAAGGCATGGCGGGCAGAACTGGACAACTCGAATCAATTTGCGATGAATACGGCGTGCGGGAGCTCTACTCCTTTGGAAGCAAGAGCGGCGAGATATGCCGTTTCGCGCGCGGCGAGCTTCCCGCCCTCGCGGAATCGCCGTCCGACATCGATATTGGCGCCAGGTTTCGCAGGGACGCGTACCCCTCACCCCGCATCAAGGTGGAATTCGGCTTCGCGCTGGAGGATTTCTTTGGCGCCGGGAGCGTCGATCTCGTCCTCCTGGAGGACGCCTCCCCGTTTCTCGCGCTGGAGATCATCCGGGGCGAGCTTCTCTACGCCGGCGACCCGGACGACCAGGCCAGGTATGAGCTGTACGTGATGGCAAGGGCCGGGGACCTCATGTACTACGAGAGGGAGCGCAGGAGAAACAACCTCGCGGTGCGGGTCCCATGACAAAAGCGAAGATCAGGGAATCGGTCGTGTCGGAGCGCGCGGCGTGGATCAGGGACATGCTCTCCGGCATCGAACGGCTGCCGCTGGCGGACATGCGATCCTTTTCGCTGGACGCGCGCAATTCCGCAGCGGCGGAATCCTACCTAAGAAGGGCGCTCGAGGCGCTCATGGACCTGGGCAGGCATATACTCGCGAAGGGATTCGCGATCGACGTCGCCGAATATAAAAGTATATCGGTGAAGCTCGGTGAGGTTGGCGTTATCGACGCGGACACCGCGGCCGGGATGAAGAAACTCGCCGGCTACAGGAACAGGATGGTCCACTTTTACAACGAGATATCGAACGCCGAACTTTACGAAATATGCCGGGATGAATTAAAGGACGTCACCGGCGTGTTGAACGGCATCCTCGCCTGGATCGACGCGCACCCGGAGATGATCGACACAACCCCGTGAGCCTCGCCCATCTCCCATGAAGGGCGCCCCTCGGAGCAGCATCCTACCAGAAACCCGAAAAGGTATTGACTCCGGCCCTCCGCCGCGTAGCATCGGGCCATCATCCGAAACGGAGGACCATGATGGACGAGCGCGAAAAGCTCCAGGAAATGGCCGACTACTGCAAGAACGAATGTCCCGTGTGCGTCCGCGCGCGGAAAAAAGGCAAGGGCTTTCTCTTCTGGATGGTTCGGATAGAGAGGAGGGTGTGTCCCTTCTGCCGCGCCTACGAAAAGGTGTACGGAAAGCCCGCGTATCGATGATCCTTCCATCAAGGCTCTTCTGCGCGCCCATGGCGGAGCTCACCACGCCCGCGCTCCGCGGCACCATCCGCCGCTTCTCGAAGGGAGCGGTGCTCTGTTCCGAAATGCTCTCGGCGGGGGCCATAGCCGCGCATTCGCCGCACAACGAGCCCCTCGTGCGGAAGCTCCCGGGTGACGACCCCTTCATTTACCAGATCGTGGGATCCAATCCCCGCGTCATGGCCGACGCCTGCCGCATCCTCGAAGCGCGCGGCTGCTTCTCGATCGACATAAACATGGGATGCGCGGCACCCGATATTCTGAAAACCGGCGCCGGCGCACAGCTCCTCGCGGACCCCGCGCGCGCACGCGAGGTCGTGGCCGCCTGCCGCGCGGCGACGGCGGGCGCGCTCTCCGTCAAGATGCGCGCGGGCTTCGAAGATGCAGACGGGAAGCGGCTCCTGGGATTCTGCGCCATGCTTCACGGGGAAGGCGTGAACTTCATCACCCTGCATGGCCGTCACGCGAAGCTCGGGTTCAGGCGCAGCGCCGACTGGAAGCTGGTAAGCCTTCTTAAAAAAGCGCTCCCCATCCCCGTTATCGGCAACGGCGACATAACGGCACCGGACCAGGCGCTTGCGCGTTTAAGAGAGACCGGCTGCGACGCGGTGATGCTGGGGCGCGAGGCGGTGAAGTCGCCGTGGATCTTCGCGCTGTGTGAACGCGCGCTCTCGGGAAGCGCGGAACCGCTGCGCGTGGACCTGTACGAAGTGTTCACGGAAACCCTGCGCGCGATTGGGACGCTCCTTCCCGAGCGCCTGCATAAAAGCCGGGGGCACCGATTCGCTTTTTATTTTTCGGGAAACGTCCATTTTTCCCACGACCTTTTCACGCGCATCCGCAGGGAAAATTCTATTGACGCCATGACGCGCGCGGTCGAAGGATATTTCGACCGGAACCCCGGGGAGCAGATACGGGAATTCCAGCCGGTGGAAGGAGAGAACCAATGCGGATCATGAAATGCACCGCGCGCGGCGGAAAGGAATTTTACGGCATTGTGGATGGAACTCGCGTGCGCCCGCTGCGCGGCTGCCAATCGGTGGAAGAGCTGTTCGGCGCGCTCCGGAAGCGGCGTCCCCCGGCGGGACCGCCGATAGCGCTCTCCTCCGTGAAGATGCTCCCGCCCACGGACCCGAACGCGCGCATATTCTGCGCGGGGTTGAACTACCGGGACCACGCAGACGAGCTGCGGATGCCCGCGCCAAAAAGCCCCATCTTCTTCACGAAGACCTCGGGGGCGCTGTCGGGCGCCAATGACGATATCGTGTACCCGGAGGGCGTGAAGCTCCTGGATCACGAGCTGGAGCTCGCCCTGGTGATCGGGCGGAGAATCGGGAAGGACGAGCGTGTTACGGCGGAAAACCTTTCCGAATTCTCGCTGGGGATAGCCATCTTCAACGATGTATCGGCGCGCGACGTGCAGCTCTCGACCGGGCAGTGGTTCCTGGGGAAAACCTACCGGACCTTCGCGCCGACGGGCCCCGTGGTGCAGACGCTCGACGCAGCCGCCCTCGAACGGCTCTACGCGCTCGACATGGAGCTCAAGGTGTACGATCCGGACGGGAAGCTCCATGCGCACAAGCACCAGGCGGGAACGACCGCGAACATGATTTTCAGGCTGCACGAGCTGGTCGCGTGCCTCGCGCAGAGGTTCGACCTGCTTCCCGGCGACGTCATCGCGACCGGAACCCCGAAGGGCGTCGCGCTGGGAAAACCCGCCCGCCTCCAGGTGCGCATGGCCGAAATCCTAGGAATCCCGCAGGGGAAGCGCACGGCGCGTTTCATCGCGGGCGAGATTGCGCACAACGACAGGTATCTTCGGCCGGGCGACGTGATCGAGGCCCGCATCGCGAGCCCCGACGGCGTGGTGGACCTGGGGGTTCAGCGGACGAGAATCCGATAGGGGATTATTTCCTCCCCAGGTTTTCGACGTCGCCAAGGTCCTTTAGTCTCCCGCTTGCCCGCTTGTTCTTAATCAGCATATCGCGACTTATGATAGGGATTTGGTAGTCGCCCATATCGGCGATCTCCCTCTTACGGTAGCATTCCTCAAAAGCAACGCCTGATATCGAAGTGAGGACCTCTATTCGCAGAGGCGGCACCCCCATCCGGATAACCTGGTCTTCCTTGAGAAACATTTCCTGATTGAGATCGGCGGGAGCGAATCCAAATTCGGTAACCGCGTCGACTACTCGGCGGACATTTTCCGGCGTGACGCGAATCCACACATCGATGTCATGGGTGGCCCTGATATACCCATGATAGGCAACAGCGTATCCGCCGACAAGAAGATATTCAACGTCGTGGGAGTTCAGCAATTTCAAGAAGTCTTTGAAGTCTTCCGGAAACGGCATCATGGGGGAATAGCCTCCTTCGAAGGATTTCGAGGGCGATGAACCGCTCCTGGGGAGGTTTTGCAAGCCAGTAGGAGACATCGTCGTCGTGCGCCGATTTCAAATCGGTAATTGAAAGCGCCCTCTTGTTCATTCTGGAAAGATACTCGCGCGTTCCCATTTCTCCAAACCTTCCGTCCGTTAAATGCATCCTACACGGCATAAGGTACTACGGCATGGGGAGAACCGTCAATCACATTATGTGGAAAGCCGTCATTTCAATGAGCTCGGCGAGGAGATGGAAAACGGAAAGGAGTGTGAAAATCCGAAAGGCCGTTCACGCATGGATCGGGACGGGGGGTTGATATACCGGACCGGGTATATCGGCCTTCCGGCCTGTGAAGCGATCCAGAAAATGCCGGTCATTTCATGGGTCCGCAACGAATGACCAGACACGCCCGGGCCCGTATGCATTAATGCCTTTAATGCAGGTCAATACGACGCTCCGGATCGGTTAAGCCCGCCGGACAACTGGAAATCACAGGGGGCCAAAGATGCGCAACAGAATACTTTCATGCATGCTTGCGGCAGCAACGCTGTTCATGTACTCGTGCGGCGGCGGGGGTGGGGCCGGCGGCCCGGGCGGAGGCGATACCGTTACGCTGGGCGGAATAGCCGCGACGGGGGCGGCCCTGGCGAACGCCGCCGTGGCGATCAAGGATTGCAACGGAAAGAAGGCCACGGGGACGACGGACGTCTACGGAAAATTTGCCGTGGGTATCAGCGGCCTTGAAGCACCCTTTATCATCCGTGTCGAGAAGGCCGGTGTGGTGCTGGTTTCATACGCAACGGGTACGGAGAACGTGAACGCGACCGCGCTGACGACGCAGGTCATGAGCTTCGCCTTCGGCCGGGACCTCGCCGCCCTGCCGATCGACGAGATCACAATGCCGACCGTGGAACAGATCACCGCGATGGAAACGTTCGCCGGAAAATATATTTCGATGCTCCGGGCTGTGTGTGCATCGGACCCGGGGTTGACGGATCTGCTCCAGGATTTCAATCTTTTCACCAGCACATTCAACGCCAGCGGTACGGGCTTCGATATGATACTCGACCTGGTGGATGTCGCGGTGAGCGATTTCAGCGACACCGGCCTCACGGTAACGGTAGGGGGCGAGAGCGTCCTCGTCGACACGAGCATTCCCGGCGCCGTCGATTTCACCGCCATACAAAGCGCGATGGCAACCGCCGCAGAGGCGCAGAAGGCGGCGAAAGGGAAGAAGGTTTTCTTCCTTGTAGACGACGCCGAGAACAGTACGAATTCCGGAATGTACTCCATGTGGACGGACGGAACCGGTCTGAAACAGATTACCCAGACGCTCCCGTCGGCATATGAGTTATGCGTGTTCCAGGACGCAAGCGCGTATTTCATGATCGCTTCGGGCACGCCGGAGGATCCCGCCATCGCGGGTAACGTCTATAAATACAGCGCCACCGACGGATCGCTCGCCAATCTCGTTGCGGTAATCCAGAGGTGCGAAGGCCTGTCGTTTTCGCACGACGGAAACACGCTCGCCGCGCTGCTCGCGGACGAGAACGACGATCTCTCGCTTTATTTCCTCACGAAAAGCGAAGACGGTACGTCCCTGGTTTCGACGAAGCTCCCGGGCGGCGGCCTGGAGCCCCTGGGCTGGTCATGGGAGCCGGGCAATGCGAGCCTTATTATTGCGGGAATCACGGAAGCGTCGGAGGACTCATATACGTCGGATATTTTCAGGATCACCGCGTCGTCAAAAACGAAACTCACGAATTCGCCGGACATCATCAAGGGCTACCCCGCGGTGTCGTATGACGGCCGGAAAATCGCTTACCTCGTGCACGCGGGCGACTCCGCTGAAACCTCCTCCTCGGAGGAAGGCGAAAGCGGCTCGGAGCCGGAGATCAGCCTCCATGTGGGCGATCTCGGGACAAGCTCGATAACGGGGCTTGCCCGGATAGTTGACGCCGCCATGATCCCGGACTCCCCGGTCTGGACCCCCGAGGGAAAAATACTCTTCCTGGGAACGGACACGGACGAGAAGCAGTATCTCTACAGTATTAATCCCAACGGGACGGGCATGAAGAAACTCACCGCGATGGGCACCGTGCGGATGATCGCGGTCCAGCCGTAATCCGGATGCGATCACCCCGGGCGCCCGTTCGCGGGCGCCCGATATCTCATAACGGTTATGACGGGTAACAGCCTCCCCGGCCGCATTAAAATGCTTGCAAAGCGCCGGCGTTCCTGAAAAATTCCCCAGGCTGACATCACATACATCTCGCGGACTTCAGGGCCGATATGCATGGTATTAAATCTATAACGTTCATCATTCTGTATCTTTCAGTAATTTTCATCTCGTGCGCGTCCGAAGCAGAGCGCGCGGAAACCCCCCGCGTCATACTCCGGGAATGGACCGTCGATATCGGAAACGGCCCCCTCCCCTCGGGCCCCGTCCCGTGGGATTTCCCGGCCGAAAAAGGGGGGATCGGCGCGAGCCGGTATGATGGGTACGGTACGTACCGCACCCGGGTAAGTCTACCGCGCTCGTTGGCCCGTACACAATTGGCCCTCTTCATCCAGGGAGCCGACGACGCGGACGAAACCCGGTTCAACGGTGTCCTCATCGGGGCGACGGGCGTGTTTCCGGGCGAAGGCGCGGGAAACCGGGGATTCATCCCCGCGTGGCGCACCCCCAGGGTCTACCCCATTCCGCAGAGCGCGACCAGGTACGAGGAGCCGAACATCATCGAGGTGAAGGTCTTCGATCATTCCGGGCGCGGCGGACTGGTGGGCGACTATCCCCCTGAAATCGCGGGGTACGATATTCTCAGCAAGCGGGCGGTGAAGCTTTCCCTCCAGAACGATACGCCCCGCCTCGTTTCCATGACCTTCATCGGGTTCCTGATTGCCTATCTGATCTTGCGGCTCATAACCAGGTCGGCAAAACCGGATTTCAGGTACATGGTGAAGCGCGCGGCGAACGGGCTCAACCCGGTCTATTTCGTTCAAACGGTTCTTGGACGGCGCCCCGTATCGTACCTGCTTACGCAGGAAGAGTCGTTTAAGTATTTATGCAGCCTCGCCACGCTCGGGTCTTTTTTCCTGTTTTCATTTTTCGAATTGACCGTCAAGGACATCTTCCTTCTGCCGGGGCTGGTCCCCGTGCGGTACCATGTCCCCATTCTCTATTTCGGGCTTACCGCGCTGATACTCCTGTTGCACCAGGACACGTTTTCCGCGCGGGTCGTCCATTCATCGGGACCCAGGACTGTGTTGCGCATCACGCTGGGCATGATATCCCACCCGTTTTTTTTCTGCGGGTATTTTCTCTTCGCATGCATGCTTCCCGAAAACCAGTTGGGAAACGATTTCACCGTCCGCGGATCGTTCTTTGTCATGGTCATCGTCATGTGCATGCTGGCCCGTTCGCTTCTCATCGGAATGCGTTTCGTTTCGGGAAACAATTGGGACCCCTACATTAAGATGAGCGTTTTTGAAAGCGCGCTGCGCATGTTCCTGCTCGCCGGCAGCGTTGCCGCGCTCCTTGCCTTCATCGCGGCCCCGAACCTCCTCTTCGTTCAGGCCACCGCGATCGGGTCGCTGTTCGTCGCTTCGTATATCGCCCTGAACCTGCGGCTCGAAAGAAACCGGTATGTTCTCTATCGTTCGCTGGAGGAAAAGACGAAGCTGATCGTGCGCCGCGTGGTATCTGCCGAGGAGAAGATCAAGCGCGTAACGGCCTTCATCGATGAGAATTATGCCCAGGACATCACGCGGGACGACATAGCCCTGGCCGTGGGACTGACGCCGGACCAGCTGAGCCGGTCATTCCATCTCTGTACGGGGAAAACCGTTGTCGAGTACGTGAGCGAGGCAAGGCTTCGGAATTCGACGCGCATGCTGGCCGAAACCGAAAAAACCGTGATCGAAATCGCGTTCCATTCGGGGTTCAACAGCCTGCGCACCTTCAACCGCGCGTTCGCGAAGCGGATGAAAACGAGTCCCACGAATTACCGGGCGAAAGAGCGCGCCCGCGGCGATGCCCGTCCGGGAAACCGGGCCCCTTCCTGAAACCGGCTCACCCCTTCGCGCGAAGCCCGTTGATGTACAGTTCGACCGCGCTCCGGTAAACCTCCGCCAGATCGTCGCCGCGCAGGATGGTGTTCTTGAGTTTCTTGAACTGGATGAGCCCGTGCAGCACGCCCCAGAACGCGACCGCCGCGTGCCGTGGATCGGTGCGGCTGAAAATTCCGGATTCGGTCCCCGCCACGACCGCCTTCACCACCGACTCGAGGATCTTGTTGCCGTGCGTGTCGATGCGCTTTTTAAGTCGCGGTGGGAAGAGGACGTCAGGCGCCGATAAAAAGTAGTTGATGATGTCGAAGTATTTCTTGTTCTCCACGCTGAAGGCGAGGTAGGCGCCGGCCATGCGTCGAATCCCGTCCTCGGGACCGTCCGCGGATTCGACGGCCCGGGTGATGCGCTCTCCCAGAAGGTCGAGTCCCTCTTCCTGGAGCGCGGCGAACACCTCCTCCTTGCTCTCGAAGTACAGGTAGATGGTCCCTACCGACATTCCCCCGAGCGTCGCGATGCGCTGCATGGTCGCCGAGGCGATCCCCTTTTCGAACATGAGCGTCCGGGCGGCGTTGAGTATCTGCCCCCGCCGCTCTTCCCGTTCCTTGTCCCGCCTCAACCTCGTTTTCATGTGTCAGTACCTGTATATGTCCGTGCCCGGCGCGCGGGTTTGGCGGTCCCGTGGCCGGTGCGCCCGGGGTCGCGCATCCCTGATAGAACGAAACGCCCCCGATTGCAACAAGGATTTTTCGGGAAAGGGACGCCGGGAAAGGACAAGGGGGCCGATACGCATGTAACGTCAAAGGAAAGGGAGATGGCGGAGATAGAGGCAAAGGCGATTGAGGAGATAAAGATTGGGATCAGGCCCCGCGGGGCCCCGGCATGAATTCGGGTCGTATCTTTTTCGTCATGAGGCGGTCGTACAGCGCGGGAATAAGGCGTGCGATCAGGTAGCTGAGCTTTCCCGTGGTCGTGAGCACGAGCATCCGTTTCCCGGACGCGACGGCGTCGCTCACGGCGGCGGCGACGTGCGCGGGCGAGTCCTCGCCGCCCGGGACGCTCCGGTCGCCGGTATTGAGGCGGCCCTTCCCGTCAAGCGCGCTCTTCTGGAGGTTCGTGGACGTGAACCCCGGGCAGAGCATGAGGATGCGCACGCCGTGTTCCGCGAGCTCGGTGCGCAGCGATTCGTAAAACCCGTGCAGGGCGTGCTTGCTCGCGGCGTACCCGGTGCGGCCGTACAGCGGCGCGACCCCGGCGACGCTCGTCGTGACGACGATGACGCCCTTGCGTGTTATGAGCGAAGGAAGCGCCGGGAGCGTGCAGTTCACCGCTCCAAAAAAATTCACGTCCATCACGCGCCGGTACACCTCCGGGCTCGTATCCGCGCACAGGCTCCTCTGCGTGATGCCCGCGTTCGCCGCGAGCACGTCTATGCCGCCAAAGCGCTTGATCGCCTTCTTCACCGCCGCGGCCGAGCTTCGCGCGTTCGTTACGTCGCAGCGAATCCCCAGGACATCGATTCCCATTCCTTTCAGGTTGGCCTCCGCCCGCGCGAGCGCCCCCGCGTCCCGGTCCAGGAGCGCAACGCGCGCCCCCTCGCTCCCGAAACGCTCCGCCATCGCGAAGCCTATGCCGCTTGCGCCCCCGGTGATGAGCGCAACTTTTCCCTCGAATCGTTTATTCGACATGTCGGGTTCCTCCACGGTCATTCCCTTTCTACGGTTTCCTTTCCTATTCCGCCGGGATCGCCCATTTCGCAGCGCTCCCGGATGACAACGGCGAGGTTGTCTAAAGCTCCATAAGCTGGCCGCCGCAGATATTGATGGCCTGCCCGGTCACGTATGCCGATTCCCTGGACGCCAGGAATGCCACGAGGTCCGCGACCTCACCCGGCGTTCCCAGCCTTCCCAGGGGAATGGTCTTGCACATTTCCTTCTCGCGCTCCTCGACGGTCGAGTTGTACACTTGCGCCTCGAGGCCGAACCTCCAGCGCTCCAGGTCGGTATCGATCTGCGCGGGGCAGATCGCGTTCACCCGCACGCCCGCGCCCGCGAGCTCCTTCGCCATAATCTTGGAGAGCATGATGACCCCTGCCTTCGCGACCGCGTACGCACCGTTGAAGATGGGCGGGACTTTCCCGGCGCGCGACGCCGTGTTGATGATGCTCGCCGGTGCGCCCAGCATGAGGGGGAGGAGCGCCCTGCTCGTTTTGAACACCCCGTGCAGGTTCACGTCGATCGTTTTCATCCATGCGGCCTCGTCGTAGCCCAGGAAGGAGTTGGGTACGCCGAACGAAGCCCCCGCGTTGTTACACAGCACGTCGAGACGGGCGAAGCGCTCTTTCACGAACGCGGCCAGCCCCGCGACCGACGCGGCGTCCGTGATGTCGCACGCGCAGGCAAACGCCTTAACGCCCGTTTCGCGCTCAAGGGAACGCGCGACCTCCTCCATCTCCCCTCCCGTAGCGGTTGAGATTATGGCGCCCTTCCCGCTCCCGTCGCCCAGGTCGGCGACCACGATGTTCATACCGCACGTGGCGAGCTTGTGCGCGATCGCGTACCCTATCCCGCTCTTTTTCCCAGATCCCGTCACCAGTGCTGCCTTGCCCTTCAGATCGTCGTACATGTGTTCACCCCGGTTAGCCCGGCCGCCCTTGAAGCGCGGTACCGTTATTTAGTTGCAATTAATGGTAATTCTGTTCAGTAAATGAACTATATTCATTTTACCGTTCGCGTGTCAACACTTTTTACAGTGCCCGTATCGGGCGCGGATCGGCCGGGGGGAAGCGCCTTTACCGTGGGCGCACTTCATGGGAGAAAAAGAGAAGATGGGGGTCTATTCAATCCCCATCTTCCATAAAAGGCGTACCCGCCGGAAGCATTCATCCTTGAACGCTCCGGTGGCACGACATGATAAAAAGTAACTGTTTACGCCCCCGCCGCGCATACGGCCGAGTCGGACTCGGACGCCTTCGCGGCAGTTCCGAATGCGGAGTCGGTGACCACTCCATACACGAAATACTCCTGCCCCGCCTCCAGGCCCGATATGGTGAAGGGCGGCGCGGTATCGACCCCGCCGTCGTAGCGGCGGAACTTTCCCTGGGCCAGTCCATTCACCTTTTTCTGGGTGAAGAATGTGACGTGCCGGCCGGCGATTTCCTCGGTTCTGAGAAATGAAACGCTGATCTCGCCGGCGGCGGCTCCGGGCACGACGGTGAAGTTCATGAGAGACTCTTCTCCCATCTCGCGAAAAAGCCGCAGGGGCAAGCCCTTCTTCTGGTTGGCCGAATTGGCGCCGATAAAGGCGTTAAATCCGGTCAGGTTCCTGTTCTCCGCGTAGGTCTCCCAGCCCAGGTGCATGACCCCGTTCAACTGCTTCCAGTCCTGCACCAGCTTGCCAAAGGCATTGCGGATATTCTGCTGCTTCTCCGTGGGTTCCCCGGTAGGTTTAGAGTAGGTCCTCGCGTAATTGATGCCTTTCCACTTGGAATAGACAACCGACCCCATTTTTTTACGTACGTCGTCCAGCATTGAATTGAGTTTAATGGTGCTAATGGTGAGCCTCCCTGTAAATTTGATTTAACGGTTGAACCGTTATCTTGAATACGATTGCCGGGCGGGATTAATAAAATTTTCCGGAATATTTTTATAATTTTTTTCACGTTTATTAATTGTGAAGCTGTTCTGAACAATTCCCGGGTTTTTTATGAACATGCATGCATTTATGTTGTATAGGGTTTTCAAAGCAAATTTTCAAGCCGCAGGAAAGCGAAAGTGACTATGGAGCGACGGTGGTGCGAGTTTGGTGCGAAGGATGTGATTGGAGGGTTTCTAGACGGAGTTGGTAGTTCTGTTGTATTTTGGAGATTGGTTTCCGGAGTCGGGGTCGTTGAAAGCGGACCCTAATAATGTAGCAGCTCTTTCAATGTCATCAACTCGCTTTCTGAAAGCTTAATCGTTATCGCATTATCCCCCGAATGAAATGTATAGGTCACTCCCTGAGCCGACTGCAATTCTGGTTTTAAATCCGCCGGTATCACGGTTCTTGCTTTTAGAATTCGATAAAAAGTCGTTGTCGTCGTTGAACCGGTCGGCTTGGAATAATCGACGGTTCCCCCTCCACCGGATTTAAAATGCGATTGAGTATACGCATCTGATTTGTCCGACGTCGTGATTTCTTCCAAAGGGAGAATATAGTCTTTGTCGTTAACCGTCAACACCGCGGTAGCGGCAAGGGGAGCACATTCCTGACATGCTCGAATTTGAAAAAGGACGGGTACGGGTTCAGTTTTTGCCGAGACGGATGTGCGGGAGTATGTTATGAGTGCTCGATAATTAGGAGACCAGAAGCCCGGCATGCGCTCTTCTGCTATGTGGTGCTGCCGTAATGTGTATCGCTTAATTCCTCCCTGAGCTTCATTACTGATTTCAATTTTACCCATGGTTGAACAACCAGCACACAGGATATAAAGGATTGCAATTATCACTTTTCTATAACTCATGTTGCACTCCAGAGAATGAATATCGCTCAGAAAATGAAACCACATATTAAGGCATTTGAATAATCCACGATACGCAATCATGCTGAGGCAATTATTACTAAATACAAGTTAAAATTCATATTTCAATGAATAATAATGATTGACACTATTCAGCACAATGAATAGTGAATAGTGTTCATTAGGATTCACTATGACGTAGAATCCGACGAAACTATCCTCTATATTGTGTGTCTGCCAATGAAAAGACTGTTAAAAGTCCCGATCATCGTATTCAGCTTCCTCTTATTCTCGTGCGGCCAGTCAACACTCACCAGTGATATTGAATCCCGGTTCAATGATGAGTATCACAAAGTACCGCCTTCGGCGCCATGGGCGGTAAAGATAGATAACCGATATACGCTCACCCGTGCGCAGGTTGACCGCGAGCGTGAATTCTTAATTAAATGGCTTTCCGACCCGGTAGAACGCGAAAAGAATTTATCGGATAAGGGGCTCGCAGCACTCTACCTGGATAATATTCTGAATCAGACTCTGATTATCCATAAGGCCATCGAGGATGGTACATTTAAATCGCCCGAATTTGACATGTTTATCTGGGTTAGTATCCGTGACGCGATAGTTAAGTATTACCTAAAGAAACAACTTGAAGAGCATAATTCCGAATCCCTGTGGGCGCCTGTCGCCAACGCAGAGATTGAAGAAGTTTATAAAAAGAACGTGGAGATTTATTCAAAGATGGGGCTCTCCAGGAAACAAGCCCTGGCTGAAATTCGCACCTCGCTGTCCAATGAGCGCAATGCGTTGGCTATGAAAAAATTGGAAAGTGATTTGGTAAACGAGCTCAAACTTAAATTAAAAATAGAATTCTCCAAATAAAGAGAAGTACACATCCATCATTCTCATTGAATGGTGAAGGCGGCCAAAGTTATGCGTCGACTTGCAATTTGTTTACTAAATTTCATCATCTGCTCCCTATTCGTATTCGCGTGCGGGAAAAATACCGAGAAGGCCCAGGAATTCTACCTGAAAGGAAAAGAGGCCTACACGCGCCAGGAATTGGATACGGCGCGCGCCCATTTTTCCGAGGCATTAAACCACGATAAGACCCTTCTAAACGCTCACCTGATGATTGCTAAAATTCACTATTTTAAAAAGGAATTCGGCGACGCGCTTTCCCGGGTGAGCATAATCCTGAAAGAGAACCGGGACCACACCGGCGGTCTTTTCTGGAAAGCGCGCATACTCACGGTGATGCCCAAGAAAGACAATGCCGATGAACAGACGCTCGAACTGCAGGCAATTGAAAGCCTTACACGCGTTCTGGAGCTTGATTCGCATCATATCCATGCACGTTCGCTGCTTGCATTGCTTTACGAAAAGAGAGCCCTCTATAAGGAAGCGCTTGCGGAATACCTGACCGCTTTAGAGGAGGAAGAAGCGCTCGTGAATACACGGGCGAATCTTGGATTGCTCTATCGCCGTATGGGCCTCAAGGATAAGTCGATCAGGGAGATGAAAACCGCATTAAAAATAGCGGATGCGGCGGAAGTCAACAAGAAGGGACTGCAGGTGATAATGGGGGAAATTGAAAAATGAGAAATACGATCGCAGGTGTTATAATCGCCATTTTTGCCTTACTGTCATGCGCTGGGGTCGATATGCATATCCAGAAAGAGAAGGCCCCGGCTCGTATCGCAAAAGTTCAGATTGGCACTTTTGAGAAACGAAACCTTGGATACGATCCCTATGTTGCGCTGAATTTTGCCGATGCGCTTAAATTCGAACTATTCAAACGCGGGGTAAGCACGGAGCTTCAACGTGTCGCGGCATCTACAACCAACCAGAAGACGAACGAGATCAGGCTTTTCACCTCCGATGAGATCAAAGAACTGGGCACAACGTATCAATTCGATTTGTATGTTCAAGGCGTGCTTGCCGAAATAACCTCCGGTGATACGATCGAAACTAATACCAGTTCTTCGATTACCGTTTTTCTTTATACCCGCGCCGGTGAAAAAATTGGAGAAGTCCGGTATGTGCTCAATGATTCGCTCTCGAATTTGAAAACCCTCGAAAAAATAGCGTCTGCCATCGTGAAAGAAATCAGCAGCGTGCTCCATACGGGGAGTTAATCGAACTGCCATGCTGCCTTATTCCTTTCTGCGTACGATCAGGTTCATAAGCGTGATCAGTGTCATCTCCGCTTTACTGTGGAATGCAATGGCGGCATATGCGGTTAAGCCGATGGATGTGGATGAAGATGCGACATCGAACATTTCAGCCCCGCGCTATGAAGACGAAATTCGACTTGATCTGGAAAATTCACTCGGCATCGCAATCAATAACAGCATCGATTTAAAATCGATCGGAGCGCAGGAACGGGTACGCGATTGTGTAATTTCCCAACGATGGCGCGACTTCTTTCCTACACTATCGGTTTCATACATGCAAACGGAAGAAGCCAGGCTCCGCGAGGCCGATTCACGCCAATATCGATTCACCGCCGAATCCAATCTTGTCGTCTATGACGGCGGTCAGAAAAAACTTGCCTATGACGTCGCAAAGCTTCAATCGATACTCGCACGTAATGATTATCGTATCGCGGTCAACCGGCTGATCGCCGATACGGGAAATTCATTTTTTAGTTTACTGCAACAGCGTGACGCAATTGCCATTCACAAGAAAACGCTCGTCCAAGGCCAAATGCAGCTCAAGTTCATTTCCAAAGAGCTGGAATTGGGGGAGGCGACCAGGTTCGACAGAATGGAGATCGAAGCCAAGGTCAAAGAGATCGAATTGAATCTTGAAAAAGCAAAGGATGATTTCGCGATCGGTCTCAATAAATTCAAGCTGATGCTCAGAATGGATTGGCGGCAGCGTGTTGCGCTAAAGGGCGATATCGAGAAAGACTTCATAATTTCCAGGATCAATGAGGAAAAGCATCCGATCGATGACCTGATAGTAACTTCATTGAGAAATCGTAAAGAGATCGATAGCGCAGACGTGGAATTTATGATTAACCAGAAAAAATATCTCATGAGCAAGTACTACTACTTTCCCGAATTTTCACTTGGCGCAAGTTACTCCCTCACTGATGATCGCTATTTTCCCAGGGAACAAGGGTGGGGAGTAAATTTCAAGGTCACCACACGGATTTTCGGTAACAGCGCCACCATGGGGGGAGGCTATACAGAGGAAGGAAATAAAAACGCCCGTATCCTTTCCAGCAACGGGTCCGTTAACCTCCTTGACCGGCTGGATTACGAACAGGAGCTCGTTCAGAGCTCTATCGATTATATTACTGCAAAATACAAGAAAAAAGAGATCCGCCAGCAGATAGCCCTCGAGGTGGCTACGAATTACAGCGCGCTCATTAATGGCTGGAAGATGATCGAGATAGCGAAGCAGCAGCTTGAATTATATGATGCCCAGCTTGAAATCGAACGACTCAAAGCAAACCTGGGGGATTCCCGCCGCTATGATTTGATCAAGAAAGAGATTGAACGGGGAGAGTCGGCATTGTCGTACCTGAACGCGATAATCAGGTACCTGCAACTCGCCTCTACCTTTGAAATCGCATTGGGAGTTGATGTGGGATTTCTGCAAGTCGCATTACGAAGGAATGGAAGCACACCATGAAAAAACCGGGTGAAATCCTGCGATCGGCAATCGATTGGTTTCAAACACGAAACAAGCGTGCAAGAGCCGCCATGCTCGTCTTATTGGCGATCATTATCATTTCAACGCTTATTCCGACAATCACCCTGATTATTCTTCCGAATACCGACGACTCGGAAACAAATGAGGTATTCGGAAGGGATTCGATTGAGCTAATGACGGTAAAAAAGAAAAAAGTCGCCGATGATATCGAAATATTGGGCCAGATAGTTTATTTGGAGAAAGTGAACATTTCCTCCAAGGTCGCCGGCAGGCTGGAGCGTCTTTATCTATATGAAGGTAAAACGGTAGATCGGGGCGAGCTGATCGCGGAAATCGAGCGAATGCCGTTGGAACTTAATCTCAAGGAACAGCAGGCGGAGATGGAGGTTGCGGCACGCTCGGTTGACCTTGCCAGGGCAAAATACGAAAATGCCCTGCGTGGAATGGAAATCAAGCTAAAGACCATTGAGAAGGCAAAAGCCGACCTCAATGACAAAAAAGTATCGTACGACAACATGGAGCGCATGCTCAAGAATAAAGATGAACTGTTTAAAATGGGCGGGATAAGCGAGAGCGATATGGAATCGCTTAAAGCCCAGCACACGACCCTTTATACAAAATACCTGCTCGCGAAATCCGATCTGGATATACAGTTGGTCGGGTTCAGGGACGAGGATATACAGGCAGAGGGGCATGAATTACCCGACAGCGATGCAAAGAAATACGAATTTATCAAACAGATAAATACAAAGATGGAGAGGGCCGAGCTAGAGGCGGCCAAATCCAGAATCAAGCAACTCGAAAAGAATGTCGAATCAACCCAGATGCTCCTCAACGAAACCTATATTCGTTCACCGCTCACCGGGTATGTCGCCGCGAAAAACATGGAATCGGGGGAAATGGTTAAGAATGAATCGGTCATTGGCATTATTCTTAATATTTCGAAAGTCTTTGTATCCATGAACGTAAACGAGCAGGATATAAAAATCATAAAGAAGAATCAATCGGTGGAATTCACTGTGGATGCTCTCGGGGAGGAGGTATTTAAGGGAAAAATAGATAGAATTACCCCCGCCGTGGATCCCAAAACAAGGACGGTCGAGGTAAAGGCGATCGTCAACAATCCCGGCAACCGGCTGCTTCCCGGAATGTTTGCCCGTGCGAAAATCATCACCGCCGAAAAGTCGGATAAAATCATGGTCCCCTCATCCGCGTTGATCAAGAAAGATGAAAAAGACGCTGAAATCTACCTCATATCAAAAAATCTGGTTTTCAAGCAAAAAGTAAAAATCGGAAAAGAATACGGTTCGGAGACTGAGATTCTGGAAGGCATCTCGGAGGACGACGAGATAATCGCAAAGGGCGTCACCATGGCATATCCGGGAATGAAGGTGCGCGAAACAAAGTGATGCTCGATACTTTTATAAAACGGCGGGTCACGACCGCGATGGTCTTCCTGGGAATTTGCCTGGTAGGTTTCATTGCAGTCGAAAAACTTCCCGTACAACTCCTGCCCGATATCGAGTTTCCGCGCCTTACCATCGTTACCCCCTATGAAAACGCATCCCCCACCGAGGTGGAACAACTCGTTACGCGATATATAGAAGAGGCGGCGAGCTCCGTTAACGGCGTGTTGTCGGTCTATTCGGAATCCCTTGAGGGATTAAGCCTGGTGACGGTGAGATTTCAATGGGGAACCAATATGGATATGGCCCTCATCGAAACCAAGGAGAAAGCTGATATTATTAAAACGCAGCTTCCCCAGGATACGGGAAAATCCACAGTCATAAAGTTCGATCCGAAATCCGATCCGGTCATGATATATACGATCGCGCTCCCTTCAGGGACTGAAAACGATTTTGCACAGCTGCGAAGGAGAATCGAAAAGGAAATAATACCGTACCTGGAAAGAATCGAGGGGGTCGCGCTCGTCGATATCATGGGCGGCTACAGAAGGCAGGTTAATATAAACCTGGATTGCGGAAAAATTTACGCGCATAGCCTTTCACTCGCCGAAGTCATCGAAGGCGTGAATATGGCGAACTTCAGCTTTCCCGCGGGATACGTGGAAAAAAAGGACAGGGAGTACCTGGTACGGACGGTGGGCGAATTTCGCAATGTCGCGGAGATGAATAAGGTTGTGGTCGGCCGCAATGACGCGGGGGTTCCGATCTATCTCAAGGAAATTGGTGAAATTCAGGACGGATTCCGGGACCGAAAATGCATTGTTCGCCTGAACGGCAAAGAGGCCGTGGGGCTCCTGATCAGGAAGGAGCCCGGGAAAAACACCATGGACGTGTGCTCCCGTGTGCGAGAGCGAATCACGGAGCTTTCCGCAAAGTATCACAAGGAATTCCAGCTCGCAAACGTATTCGATCAGTCGTCCTTCATTCAAAGTTCGATCGATAATGTACTCAATGCCGCGGTGATGGGCGGCCTGATTTCCATTCTTGTACTGTGGTTTTTTCTGAAAAACGTCCGCTATCCATTGATTATATCCTCATCCATCCCCATTTCGATTTTAGGTACTTTTGCACTTATGTATTTTAAGGGAATCTCTATCAATACCATGTCGCTTGGAGGTCTCGCCCTGGGCGTGGGGGTTATGGTCGATGCGGGAACGGTCGTACTGGAATCAATCGCCGATGAACTTAAACGCGGGAAGGGAAAAAGCAGAATTGCGAATGTCATTGCCGGCACCAGGGAAGTGTTTATTCCCGTCACGACATCCACTCTCACCACGGTAATCGTATTCGCCCCGCTGGTTTTCATTACCGGTTTGAGCGGAGCGGTTTTTAGCGAATTGGCCCTGACGATAACGTTCTCGCTGCTTTGTTCGCTTCTTTCGTCATTTTTATTCATCCCGATGATCGTGGCGTTGGATATTCCTTCTCCGGAAATTTTCCGGGATAGCCGGATTACGAAGACTCTTTCGGGAATACAGCAGATGGTGTTTGATTTTTCAGATGTTTTCATGGAACGGGCGATCGCCCTCTATACCACAATCATGGAATATACGCTTGCCAACAAGAAACGCGTTCTCGTGGCCGGACTTGTTTCCATGGCCTTTGGCGCCATTCTTTTCTTGTTTGTAGACAAGGAACTGATGCCGCGTGTGGATCCAGGGGAGCTGGCGATCGATATCGAAATGCCAAAGGGAACCCCGCTGGCGGAAAGCGCCGAAATGAGCACCCGGATAGAAAGCTATCTGCTGAAGAAGCCGTATGTACGGGACGTCTACGCGAAGATCGGGTCCGATCCCGATGACAACATCTCGGAAAAATCGTCCGGACGCGCTTCGAATAACATACTCATCCAGATTTTCCTCAAAGGGGGACGAAGGCCCCATGTGAGTAAGATCGTGAGCGCCCTGCAAAATGAAATACGCGTGGGCGAGATGGTGAAAATGGACTATATCGTAAAAGAGAGCGTGGTTGAATCGCTTTTTGGACAGGGGGGAAAGGCCCTCACCCTGGAGGTGTATGGCAAGGAACGCGACGAGCTCATGAAGATCGGCGAACGGGTCCATGAAGGACTCGCCGCCATACCGGAGGTAAGGAACATTTCAGCCGCATTAGACCGCGGACACCCGGAACTAAAAGTCAATATCGACCGGACCGCGATGGCTTCCCTGGGCATTAACATTAGCGATATTGCCTCGGGGCTGCGCGCGGCAGTGCGAGGAGAGATTGCCACAAAATATCGCGAAAGCGACGATGAAATCGATGTGCGTGTAAGGCTCAGGCGCGAAGACAGGTCGGAAAAGGATTCATTGAGGCGCATTTTGGTAAAATCAAGTACGGAAGCGAACATTCCGCTCGGCAAGATCATTACCATTGAGGAGGGGAGCAGCCCCAATAAAATTATAAGAAGCGAGCAGAATCGAATCAACCGGATTACCGCCGATATCGTGGGATCGAAGGCGATGGTATTCGGTAAAGTCGAGCGCATGCTTTCGCATCTCAATCTGAAGGAAGGGTATGAGGTTAAATTCGCGGGGGAACGCGACGAGATTTCCCGTTCCCTGGGCGATATCGGCTTCATGCTGGGATTCGCCATTATCCTTGTCTACATGGTCCTGGCATCCCAGTTTCAATCGCTGGTCAGCCCGTTCATTATTATGTTAAGCATTCCCGTCACTATCCTGGGCGTATCGGCCTCGCTTCTCCTTACCGGGACTTCCCTCAATATCAATTCGGGAATCGGCATCGTGATGCTCGCGGGAAACGTCGTAGCGAACGCCATCATCCTGTTCGACTTCATCAGCAAGGAACACCGGGAGGGTGTGGGTCTCCACGACGCAATAATTGAAGCCGGCAAGAAACGATTAGAGCCGATTTTAAATACGACACTCACGACGATTCTCGCGCTGGTGCCCCTTGCGATCGGGATGGGTGAGGGTTCCGAGCTCCAGCGACCGATGGCTATCGCGGTCATTGGAGGACTCACGGTTTCCACGTTTCTCACCATGGTGGTCGTACCGACGATCTACGCCATGGTCGCGGGGAAGTCCGCGCGATGAAATACTTCATTGAGAACAGGATCAGCGCCTATATGCTCTTTCTGGCGTTATGCGCGTTCGGCCTGGTGAGTTATTACAAGCTGCCGGTTTCGCTCATGCCCCAGGCGGCATACCCGGCGATCTCCGTTATTGTCGAATATCCCGGAATATCCCCGGAAAAGATTGAAACGATTATTGTGAAGCCGGTCGAGAAGGCCGTGAAAACGGTGGCGGGCATCGAGAAGATAGATTCGGTGTCGGAAGAGGGGAAGGCCAGAATTAATATAAGCTTCCAGATTGAGTCCGATATCAAGATCTCCGCGCTCCAGGTGCGCGAGAAGATAGGTCTCATCCGGGACGGCTTTCCCCGCGAGGTGCAGGAGCCGGTAGTCATGCGCTATGATCCGTCGGACAGGCCGGTGCTCATCGCGACGGTCGACAAGAAAGGGGCTAGTCTCACCCAGATTCGCGATATGGCGGAGCGCGAGATTAAATCCAAATTACAGCGCATCGAGGGAATCTCGGAGATCAATGTCGTGGGCGGACTCCAGCGCGAGATACATATCAATGTGGACCGTACCAAATTTGAGGCCCGCTCTCTCTCATTCGACGATCTCTTTGCCACGATCCAGAAGAGCAATGTGGCGCTGCCCGGGGGCACGCTCCAGATGAGCCATCGCGAGTACAGCGTTTATACCTCCTCCCGTTATAAAAACATTGCGGAGATCGCCGATACGGCCGCCATGAACACGCCGAGCGGCTCTCTCATCAGGATTTTCGATATCGGTGACGTGCGGCAGGATTACCGGGAGCAGGAGGACATTTCCCGGCAGGACGGCGAAGAGCGTGTCACGATCTACGCGCATAAGGCAGGGGACGCGAATACGCTCGCCGTATGCGGCAGGGCCATTGACTTGCTCGGCGGCATGAAAGATTTTGAAATAGGGATTGTATATAACCAGGGCACGTATGTGCAGTCGGCGGTAAACAACGTCATTACTTCATGCATTTGGGGCGTCTGTATCGTCATTGTGGTATTAATCCTGTTCATGAAGAAGGCGACGCCGGTTATCACGATGAGCATCTCCATCCCCATTACGATAATCATAGTTTTCGCGGGCATGTATTTTCTAAAGATCGGAATCGACCTCATGAGCCTGAGCGGCCTGGCAATGGGGGCCGGAATGATCGTTACCAATGGGATAATAGTAACGGACTCGATCTATCGGGCGGGCCCGATAGATCGAAAAACCATACTCGAAAGAGTCGGTGTGGTTAAAAACGCCATTATCGCATCGACGCTTGCGACTATTGGCGCTTTTTTCCCGATCGTTTTCGGCGATATAGCAACCAGGAAAATGTACCTGGGCCTCGTGTTCACAATCGCTTCCGCGCTCGCGGTGTCGCTTGCCGTGGCGATCATACTCATTCCCGCATTGTATGCGGAAGTCTCCGAAAACCGGGGGCCCGCACAAGGCGGTTCGCGAACGGCAAAATTATCGCGTTTGTTTCAAGGCAGTATCGGTCATACTATGAAACTTTCAACAATTTCCGGTTTGGTGGAAAAATTCAAAAAGCTTTTAACAACGATGAGCGGATATGAAAACCGCGCGGGAAATGCCTATGCACGCATACTCGATGGCGCCTTTAGCAACCGGCCAAAAGTGCTTAAATACCTGTTGGGGATTGTAGTGGGAACGGCGCTCCTGGTTCCACTTTTGAAAAACGAGTATATCGATCCTTTCAGCACCAACGAATTTTATGTATACCTGGAGTTTCCGACCGGCAAGTCCCTCGATCTTATCGACCGCGCCGTGGGGGACGCGGAGAAAAAGCTCAAATCCATGGAGATCGCGTCTTCGATCACCACGAAGGTCGAGAAATGGAGGGGGACGCTTTCCGTCAAGCTTGATGATTCATACTCCTCGAAATCAAAGCAAGAAGCGATAAAAAAATCCGTAAAGGACGAGCTTGGCCGAATCGTCGCTCCCGGGGAAGGCTTCGTGTACATTACCGAATCGGCCGAAATAAATACGCGCGAGCTCGACATCACCTTTATAGGCAATGAAAACGAAACCTTGAGGGAAATCGCCTCTTCGGCCGCGCGCCTCGTTTCGAAAATCCCCGGGGTCGACGATTGCGTGCTCAGGTTCAGGGAGGGAAGGCCCGAATACCGGCTCAACGTTGACAGGCAGAAGGCGGCGCTCTCCATGCTCACCCCTTACGACATTTCGCAGTTTTTAAGGAGCGCGCTCTTTGGGCCCGTCGTCACCAAGCATATTGAGAACGATCGCGAGGTGGACGTGAGAATTAAATTCGCGAAGAACCAGCGCGATACGATACAACGGATACTGGGCTACTCTTTGGTGAATAGCGAGGGGTCGATGGTGCCGTTAAAAGAACTTGTTTCCGTCGAAGAGGGGAACGGCCCTACGCGTATCTGGCGGCACAACGGGCGCCGTTGTGTTACCATTACGGCGAAACTGGGGGGAATTTCAGCCGAAGGCGCCGCGTCGAAGATCATGGACGCATTCAAGACCATCAAATTCCCCGAGGAATACTACTACGAATTCGATGAAAGCGTGAAGCGCATGGAAACCACGCGGCATTCAATGATGTTCGCGGTCGTGTTCGCCGTGCTCTTCGTGTATATGATTCTCGCGTCCCAATTCGAATCGCTCACCCTGCCGTTCATCATCATGGCGTCCGTGCCGCTGGCGGCGATCGGGATCGTTCTCATGCTGGTTCTGACGATTTCCTCAATCAATATCTCCGTGTATATCGGGTGCATAGTACTCGCGGGCCTGGCGGTCAACAACGGCATTATTCTCGTGGATGCGATCAATAAGGGGTACCGGCGAAGAGAGTTCGGCATCCCTGATTGCCGGGAGTATATAAAGACCGCGTGCCTGGAGCGGTTTCGCCCCGTATGCATCACGACGCTTACCACGATAATGGGCCTTGTGCCGATGCTCCTCAAGGGCGGCGAGGGAAGCAACCTGTGGCGCCCGCTTTCGCGTACGATTATAAGCGGAATGTCCTGTTCTGCCGTGCTGACGCTCGTGCTCATACCGGTGCTCTGCACGTATGCCTATACCTATTACTTAAAGAAGAGAGGGATACATGAACAACCTGAATATGCCGTTTAGAACCATTGTCGGGATGTCCGCGCTTTTCATCACCTATTCATACAATGACATCCTCCTTTTCTCCGGAGAGCTGATCGTATTCGCTAATCTTTTATTTTTCGTACTCGTGGCGTTGCTCCTGGGCGAATTGCTCCTCGAAAAAGATGAGACCCCTCCCCTTCTCTCATGGGCGATCCTGGGGGCGGTGTTCCTGGCGGGCATCAATATCAGGTTCAAAATAAAGATGATGGTATTCCTGTCGATTGCGTACGTACTCATGATTCTTCTTGCATGGATAAGGGCCCGGAAAGGAATGGCTATCCCGGCCGGAAGGTATATGGGCCCCCTGGTGGCGGCGGTAATCACCATCGCCGCTATCGTTCTTGCGGCGACAGGCGTATTGAACACTTATGTTCTTTTCGGTATTTCTCTCGCGCTTGTGGCATTGGAGTGCGGCGTGTTTCTCATGCGCGTTCGGGCGCATTCATGATGGGGAGGAAGGTATTTATGCGGACTAAGATAGTATCGGCGCTCGCGCTGTGCGTCCTGGCATGCGGATGCTACAATCCCCTGGGGCTGGATACCCTGCGCGTAACCGGGTGTACCCCCTCGAACGGGGTGCGCGGCGTTCAGGATGACGTCCAGGTCGTCGTCACGTTCAACAACGAGGTAAGCAGAAAGGATATCGAAGATTCCTTCTCCCTGAGCGGCGACGAAGAGTCGGTGGAGGGAAGCTTTAACTGGACCTCATCGAAATCGTTCAGCTTCGTACCGCGCTCGGCGCTCTCCACTAATGGGCGCTACGTAATATCGATCCCGCGGTCGGTACGGGACTCGAAGGGCAATAAGATGCAGATGGATTTCCTGTCCGAGTTTTATGCAGGCGCCGATATGGACCTTCCGCTGATCGTATCGACGGCGCCCGCGTATACGGAAGGGGGGACGATGAACATTCCCGTAGACCAGGACCTGGAAATCGTTTTCTCGGAACCCATGGATGTTCAGAAAACGGAGGAGGCGTTTTCGCTTTCTCCGCACACCTATGGGTATTTCTCATGGAACGCCGGGCATACCATAATGCAATACGTCCTTACCGGTGAAATGGAGTACGGGACCCAGTACCACTTGACCCTCTCGGGCGGCGCATGCGACGCGGCGGGGAATGAGCTTGCCGAACCGTGCTCAATCATCTTCATCACCGGGGACGACTTCACGCCCCCCGAAGTGCAGGGCATGTATGACGCGGGAACCGTGCCGCCCCCGTACTGGTCTACGACGGCCATGAATGAGGGGGTGAGCAAAGAAACCAATATCGCGGTGTCCTTTAGCGAACCGATGAACAGGAGCGTGACCGAAGGGGCATTTTCCCTCCAGCCGTCCACGTCCGGCGTGTTTACCTGGAATGCCGGTTCGACAATCATGGTTTTCTCCCCCGAGGAGGCGCTTACCCCCGGTGCGGCATATGTGATCAAGGTGGATACGAGCGCCCAGGACCGGAACGGCCGGCGCCTGCTTGCCGAGCACCGGGCACTGGTGCATATAAACGGCACCGATTCGCGGCATTTCAGGGTGGGGAATGTGTACGGCTCCCATGACGGAGGGGTGACCGATGCCTACCACCTGCTTTTCTTTCAAAATCCCGCGACATGGCCGGTCAGTATTGAGATGGGAACAGTGGCAGTTCCCGCAACCCCCACGGATTCGGAAATGGACTATTATTTCAGGATACACTTCGAATACGAGGACAACGGCGATCCGGCCCCCATCACGACCGCTTCGATATTCGACAGCGTGAGCGTGGACGATTTCGGGATTACTTACGTACCGAATATCAAGGACATTATACACATGCCCGGCGACAGCGAGATAATCGTGGTGATCGGGAACATGTCGAACGACGAGAGTTCGGGAGCCCCGCGCGTGCTCTACCGGCTCACGGTGAGCGGCGGGAGCTACGGCATGAAGGACGCGGGCGGTAACGAGATGCGAGAGTCGTTCAGCTTCGAATGCAGGGAGGATTGATATGCGAATAATCCTGAGACATTCACTTTGCATAATGGGCGCCTTCCTTGCCGTGTGGGCCCCGGCAGGATGCGGCGCCGTCATGGATAATCTGGGTTTTGGCCAGCCGACGGTACGATCGGTGTCGCCGGCGAATAACGCGGTCAACATTCCCGGGGGCGCGGAGATCGTGGTCCGGTTCAGCAAGGAAATGGATCGTGTGAAGACGGCGGAAGAATTCAGCCTTTCCACGACGGAGGGCGAGGTATACGGGTATTTTTCCTGGGAGGACGGCGGTACCACCATGCGCTTCCAGCCCAGGACGCCGCTGGACGGCACCCTGTATACCGTGTCCGTGTCGACCGGCGCGGAGGATATGGATGGAAACGATCTGGAGAAGGAATTCAGCTCGGTGTTTTACGTGAATACCGATTCGCAAAGGCCCGCCATTCTCTCCTACGATCCCGCAAACGATTCACTGGGCATTTCGCCGCTCGCGAATGTAAACGTCAACTTCTCGGAACCGGTGGACCTTGACAGCATCTACAGCGCCATTACGCTTACGCCGTCGGTCGAGGGAACCTTCCAGTGGAACCCCGCGCACACCTCGATAACGTTCGACCCGCTCTACGAGCTGGAATACGGAACCACCTATACGGCGACCGTGAGCGATTCGCTGCGCGACGCGAACGGAAATTCGCTCCAGGAGTCCCTCTCGTTCAATTTCACCGTGGGTGACGATTTTATAAAGCCCACGGTGCTTTCCGTGCTCCAGCTCCCGGCGGGAGCGGCCTGGGACGAGACCGCGACAACGAACGGCATAGAACGTGCCGGGGACCTGCTCATTACCTTTAGCGAACAGGTGGCGCGGGCGGACATGGAGGGCGCCATTACCCTGACCCCGGATGCCGGCTTTTATATCGACGCGAACATCACGGATACCACGGCGCGCCTGGTCTTCGATTCCCCGCTTGAAAGCGAGACCGCATATACCCTGAAAATCGCGAAATCGATCAGGGACGTGCAGCATAACCAGCTGGAGCGCGAGTACGCGTACCGTTTCTTTACAAACGGGCCCCTTTCCCTCCGGCCTACGGTCCTTACGATGGCCGACGCGGGGGGCGACTGGAATCCCACGGAGATTGAGCCACTCACCTACGCGGGGCTCGAATATGCCGGGGTCGTGATCCGCTTCTCGCAGGCCATGCGGCCCGCGAGCATAAACGTGACGATAGATATCGCCGCGGGGAGCGCCCAGGGGAGCCCGCAGGCGATAAATCCCGAGTGGAACGGCGCTTTGACGGAATACACGTTCGCGATGGACGACATGTACGCAGGAAAGGTGTACCGGATTCGGGTTAAGGGCGGTTCCACGGGGGCGAGGGACGCGAACGGAAATAGTATGAAAGAGGATTTTGTGCAGTACGTGAGGTTTTAAACTAAAAGTAATTAAATGTAGTGAATACTCCCCCGCCGCCGGAGGCGGCGGGGGAGTATTCCTGGCACCTATTATTTTATGTGCATATATTTAGCAAGCAGCTGAATAGTTACAGAACCAAGATTTATACACCATCTAGCATTATGCTTGGTAAAAAAAGCTTGCATAAATAATCAAAATCATTTTCAACTGATTCATTCGAAGATTTGCAAGTTTCACGTATTATCGATCACCCTATTACAATGCGAATGTACCGGCACATATTCCTGAGCCTGGTCCTGGCGAGCGCTGTGCTCCCCGCGGCGGGTTTTGCCTCGACGGTGGAGTGCAAAGCCTCCTGGGAGCGTACCGCCGACGAGACGGTATGGACCGGCGCCGTGCGCTCCGGTTTAATGACAGCCGGGGCCGATACATCCTCACTTCGTTACAACGCCTGGTGCGGGGCAGAATCGCTTCAAAAGGCAGTTTCCCTGCGCACGTCCCTTGGAGATGAATTGAAGGCGCTTACTACCGGGGATGGCTTCGCGGCGGGGGCCGTGGAATTGTTCGAAGTGCTTACCGCCCGCGGAATAGTCCCCCTCACCCACGAAGAATCAAACCTGATCGCCCGCACGAAGACCCTTCCCTATGGGCCGTTCCTTCCCAAAGCCGAAATGAGCGCCGATGCGCCCGCAAACACGCTTAGCGCGTTGGCGGAGGGAGTCGTCGCGATGCGCACCGTAACGGGAGGGGGTCACGGGATACGCGCACGCGCGCCCGGCGCGGAGGGATATCGGACACCCAGGAAAGACTCCGTTACGATGGATTTTTCACTGCGCACCGGGAAGCATAGCCTCTACCGCATGGTGCTCTACCAGTACGAGGACTCACCGGCTGACGCACCGACATTTAGTTTCCCCCCGCGCTTTGTCTCGTCCTTACCAGAAAACCGCATCACTTCATATAAATCAAGCACACAACCCACACGATCAGGAGACACCCTATGAAGACTCCCCGCGCCCTCACGTCCATATTTCGCGCATTGGGAATCATCCTCGTTCTCGCCGCCGTCGCCCTTGTAACCGGGATACCCGGCTACGGCGCGCGCGACGTCCAGTTCCGCTCGTTCGAGCGCGACAAGTCAAGGCTGGAGATGTCAGTCGAGAAGGCGGGACGCGAAGGCGACCGGGAGACCTGGGAGCGCATGGTCGAGGGCGGCAAGGAGGCGCTGCAGGCCGAATGGGAGCGCGACGCGGAAACGAAGATATCCCGCGCGCTCCTGGAGGAGGGGAACGACCCGGCGCTGCGCACGGCGCTCGAGGAGGACCGCAACGAGGCGCGCGCCGAATGGGAAGACGCGGCCGAGGGTCTTATCTCGAAGGCGGAGGGAAGCTGGTTCGCCCGCGCGAACGGATTCACGGCACCGGGGTTCGACCGCGCGGCGCTGGAACGCGCGGTAAGGGACGCGGCCCAGGCCGCCAAGGCGCTCAAGGGAACGGCCGCGCTCGCAAAATTCGACGAGCAGGTGAACCCGGTGCTGGACGACCAGGTGAGCGAATGGGAGCGCGCGCTCCTCGCGCGTGAGGACACCCTGCGCGCGCGGGGCACGGAGCTGGACGCGCCCGCCCGCGCCGCCTTCGAGACCGAGCTTCTCGCGATTATGAAGGAGATTCGCGAAGGCTACCGGCTTGACCGCTTCTCCCTGGTCTACAAGGCGCGTAACGGCGTGATCGCGGACATGATCATAGACGACGAGTCGCTCAAGTTCCAGAGCCTGAACGAGCGCGCCGACGCGGCAGGGGAACGGATCGTTTCCCAGACCCGCGAGGATTTAAAGAAGGAAGAGGCGCGCATACTCGACCGGAACGCCACGGCACCCAAGGGCGCCGACGCGAAGGAACTGGAGGACGCGGCAAAGCGGCGCGACGAGGAGTTCACGCGCATGCTGGAACGGGGCATGGACGCGTGGAAGCAGGCGCAGGAGAAGCTCCTCACCGAGATGCGCGCCTGGAAGGCGACAAGCGAGGAGGCGTTCGAGGAAGGCGAGCGCGCGTGGAGGGACGCGCTCAACAGGATAGTGCGCGCGCGCGACGAGTGGCGGGAACGCACGGTAGGCGAGATGGACGCGGCGCAGAAGGCATGGCAGGCTCGCCAGGATGAACTGACAGCAAACCGGGGCCAAGCCGAAGGTGACTTGGGACAGTACAATAACGTTCAGCAAACACTGTGGCAGGAATCATCCCAGGACTATACGGAGATGATGCATGACGGGATGGACGCGTGGCAAAACGCATGGGATAACGCGGCCTGGCTCAATGAAAAAGCGGAAGCATGCGATCCCAAGGGATATTTGAATACCCTCCAGCAGCAAGGCCTTCGTGAATTTATTGATCCGGTTTCCGGCGACAATATTTTTGGGAAAAAAGCGGACGAATTGTTGAGTATTATGTGGGCGTCATATCATTCCGACGGCGATAGCTGGCGGAACACGGTGCTCCCCCAGTGTACGATAACTCCAAGAATAGTTGATACAATCTATGACGAAGAGACGGGAACGGTTACCGAAGTATACAATGTTACACTCTATGCGGAGTACCGGTGGCTAAAGAAACGTGTTACCCACAGCGGTTACGCTGGCGAACACAGGCATACGCATTGGGACCCCAAATTCATTGACGAAACATTTGTTTTCACGAGATACACCAATGTGATCACGAACGAGACCGGCAATACCAATAAAACCAGATTTTATTATTACAGCATAGGCAACACGTTTTGGTCGAATCAGAGGGATACTTTCAAATCCACCATAGCCTCGACCGAGGCCGACGTGCTGGGACTCTTCTCATCGTCCACCGCCGCTCACCCCGGTTATCTTACCAACTCCAACGGCGATTACGGGCTATATTACCTGGAAAACGGCGCGCTGGAGAAGGACCCCTACCTGATGACCCAGGCGGAGCAAAGCTTCGAGCTTAAAAAACAGGACATGGATTTCTGGACCTCGCGGTTTTCGATCGCCGAGGACGTATTGAAATACGCGAGCCCCGAGCTCTACGACGATACGAACGAATACGCCCCCGGCGGCATGCGCGAGGGCGCGGCAGTGACGGAGCTTCGCGTGAACGAGCGGCGGACCGCCATGGACGACGCGAAGCGCGCGTATGACGAGTTGAACACGCGCGCCCAGGGGATGGTCACCGAGATGACGAACAAACAGCAGGCAGTGAATGACGCTGTTGCCCTCCTGGACAACCAAACCCTGAAAGACGAGATAGACGCCGCCTATATCGCCTATAGGCAGGAACAGGACGCATTGAAGGAGATTCTTGCCCGGACACCCGCTGCAAGCAACGCGGATATTATGGCGGAGATGGCTAACTATGAAATTTCGCTTAGGAACTACACCAGTGCACAAGCGAAGTACCAGGCCATAGAAACGCAGATACGCACCGCGCGCAACGCCCTCCAGGAGACCCAGGCGACCTATACCCAGTACATGGACGACGCCGCGGACGCGTATGAAACCTACCGCACGGCGGAGTTGAACTACGAGCGCGCATACGCGGTGTGGGAATACGCCCGCACCCCCTACCTCATGGACAGCACCTTAAACGCGGGAGGCACGGGATTCCAGGAGCTTACCGGCATCCCGGTCCCGGACGCGCTGGAGAATTACAATTATATAAAGGGATTGTACGACGAGCACGACACATCCTTCCAGGAAGCGCTTACCGCGCTGAACGACCAGAAGGGCGTTGAAGACCTGCTGGGGAACACAGGATACAAAACCGCACGGGATAAAGTGCTCCTCGCTTTGGAAAACATAACGGACCCGGATGACGCGGTGCAGATACTGGCAACCTACCACGCGGAATGCGCCGCGCTCAGGGAGAACGGCGGGTACGACAAGACGCTGGTCCTGCGCGACGAGGCGAGCGTGCTAAGCGAGCTGTTGGGACAGGCGAAGACGAAATTCATGGAGCTGATGGAATCCGGAAGCAAAGACGCCGCCACCACCTACGAAAGCGTCTACCGCGCGATCACGGACCTCCTGGTGAACGACGGCAGCGGCACGGACGTGGGAACGCTCACCGTAAACGAACTCCTCAAACAAAGCACGCAATTCCAGGATGATTTATGGGACCAGCAAAGTATAGAGCTTACACTCCGCGAGAACCGCTGGGGAGAAACGGCGAATTACATCTTCCAGCGCGGTGATATCGACTGGAACGGCCGCGTGAACGACACGGTAAATGAGTGGAAGAAGTGGCGGATAGAGGCGCGGAACGAAATAGCGAAGGGCGAGAAGGAGTGGGAGGCGGCCGGACGGGGCTTTCAAACGGAAATGAACGCATGGCAGGAGGAAAGCTCCCAGACCGCCGGAAAGCGCGCCCAGGCCAGAAGCGAGGAAGAGTTAAAGAAGAAGATCGCCGAGTATACGAAGACCTTGAAGAAGAGCCTCCCCGGGGCGATGGATATAGAGATAGACGCGGACAAGATCGCAAGGAAATACGCAACGAACAACATAGCCGGCCTTGGGGTCCTCACCGACAGCGCCAAACAGGCGGACACCACGATGGGCTTTACCGCCCTATTCGACTTAGGGATATCCACAGGAAAATACAAAGCCGCCTTCGACGAACAGATGAAAACCTACGCCGACCGGATGGAGACGATGCAGACAGTACGCATGGCCGAGGGGGCGTACCAGGCCTTCCAGGGGATGCTGGC